>JBEKCP010000416.1:0-5606 GCA_050014815.1 Thermoguttaceae bacterium
ACATTTCGATGAGGCTGCTTGCTACTTCCGTTATTCTGGCCCTTGGCCTGTCGGCCGGTGGCTTGTACGCGGCTGAGGAAATGCGGCAGAAGGACGAGTGGGCCAATGCCCATCTGTTCGGCCCGCAGGCCAAAATGCCGTTCTCCTTCGTGTATGACGGGCAGGCTTCGGACAAGCTGCTCGGGGACTGGCCGAAGAAGGCCGAGAGCAAACAGCTCGACGCTAATCGGACGCAACACACATGCACCTGGACCGACCCCAAGACCGCCCTGGAGGTCCGGTGCGTGGCGGTCGATTACGCCGACTTCCCCGCGATCGAGTGGACGGCGTACTTCAAGAACACCGGCAAGGAAGCTACGCCGATCCTGGAGAACATCCAGGGAATCGACGCGCGTTGGGAGCGAGGGCAGCAGGGCGAGTTCGTGCTGCATCACTGGAAAGGCGACACGTCCCGGCCCGACCTTTATCAGCCGCTCGAACTGGCGCTGGGCCCCGGCGCCGAGCAGCGTTTTGCGGCGGTAGGCGGGCGCGGCAGCAACGGCGCCTTCCCCTATTACAACCTGGTCATGCCCGGCGGCGGCGTGATGCTCGCCGTGGGCTGGCCCGGTCAATGGGCGGCAAGCTTCTCGCGCGACGCCGAGCGAGGGCTGCGGATCGCGGCGGGGCAGGAATTGACGCATCTGGCGCTCAAGCCCGGCGAGCAGGTCCGCGCGCCGCTGGCGGCCCTCGTGTTCTGGCAAGGCGACGACACGGTCCGGGCCCAGAACCTCTGGCGGCGATGGATGTGGGCGCACAACGTGCCCCGCACCGCCGACGGCAAGCTCCCGCCGCCCATCCTCTTCGGCAACACCTCGCTCGAATTCAACGAGATGCTGGGCGCCAACGAGGAGAACCAGAAATACTTCATCGACCGCTACATCGAGGAGCGCGTCGCCATCGACTACTGGTGGATGGACGCCGGGTGGTATCCCTGCGGCGGAAGGTGGCCGAATACCGGCACCTGGGAGCCGGACCTGGAACGGTTTCCCAGGGGACTGCGGGCCATCAGCGACCATGCCCGGAGCAAAGGCGTCAAAACCCTCGTCTGGTTCGAGCCGGAACGGGTGGGCGATCGAAACTCGTGGCTGGGCAAGAACCACCCCGAGTGGCTTGTGGGCAATCTTCTCAACCTCGGCAACCCCGAAGCACTGAAGTGGCTGACCGACCACGTGGACCGCACGCTTCGCGAGCAGGCCATCAGCCTCTATCGCCAGGACTTCAACACGGATCCGCTGGGCAATTGGCGAAAGAGCGATGCGCCGGATCGCCAGGGCATCGCGGAGAACCTGCACGTTCAGGGTTATCTGGCCTACTGGGACGCACTGCGCCAGCGGCATCCGCAATTGATCATCGACAGTTGCGCCTCGGGCGGACGGCGGAACGACCTGGAAACCATGCGCCGGGCCGTGGCCCTGCACCCAACCGACTTCAATTACTCCAACCTGGCCGTCAAACAGGCGTTCCATGCCAGCTTGTTCCAATGGATCCCCTATTTCGGCTCGAACACGATACCTGTTGACCAGGTCGGCCCGTACGCCTTTCGCAGCGGGCACGGCATGGCCGTCGTGCTCGGATATGACCTGCGGCGAAAGGATCTCGATTGCGGCCAACTCCGAAAACTTGCCGCCGAGTGGCGGCAGATTGTCCCATCCTACCATGGCGATTATTATCCCTTGACGCCCTACAGTATCGCGGCGGACCAATGGATCGCCTGGCAGTTCGACCGGCCGGAGCAGGGCGACGGCGTGATCGAGGCGTTCCGCCGCGACAAGTGCGAGGAAGGAACGAAGACCTTCCGCCTCCGCGGGCTCGATCCGGCCGCGCAGTACGAGCTGACCAACTTCGATGTCGAGGGCACAACCCGCGTTTCCGGCAAGGAACTGATGGACAAGGGCTTGACCGTGGCGATCAAGGACCAGCCCGGCGCGGCGGTCATCGCGTACCGAATGGTAGGACGACAAACCGGAACGCGGCCGATGGACATCGGCGAGAAGGCCGGGACCTTCGCCTCGCGCATCAAGGAGACCCCGCCTTTCTCCTTCAACTACGGCGACCGCCCGATCCGCGATCTGCTGCCCGGATGGCAGCGGCAAGACGACGGGGCCGGAAGCGTCGCTTGGCGCGATCCGTCAACGGGCTTTTCCGTCGCCCTTGAATTCAGCGAATTCGAGAGCGGTCAGATCGTGGAATGGGTCGTGCGCCTGACCAACCAGGGCAAGGTCCCAAGCCCCCTGTGTTTCTACACGGCGAAACCACCATCGTCGAAACGGGTGTCTGCGCGGACCGAAAGCGAGAAGAAGCAAGAAAAGTAGCAGAAGTGAGAAACCGAGCCATGAAGCGATTTGTTGTTTGCACTGCCGCCGCACTGACGATCGTGACCGTCCGAGCATGGGCCGCCGAGCCGCCGCCAGGCGCAGCGGCCCGCCGGGCCGAGGACTATCGCGCGAGGCCCTCGCAACCGCCAAAGGATTGCCCCTTCGAGGCATCGAAGGACTTTTCGGGCATCGCTTTCGCCGGAGTTGCCAGCGACTACCGTGGGCTGGCCGATACCTGGTACCCAAGCTGGGCTTCCGACGACAAGCTCTACTCGCCCTATGCCGACGGCAGTTGCCCGCGGGCCGACGGAAAGCTCGACCACTCAGAGTGTTCCGGCTACCGGGGCGACGGCAAGACCCTCCGGCAGGCGGCGACGGGCCAGGCGGTCCTCTCGGGCGACGATCCGACCCGACTGCGGATCGAGAGCCTGGGCCTCTGCCCGGCGGATCCCTATCCTTACGGGGGAAGGTATCCCTGCGGCAGCCTGGTCCACAACGGCGTCTGGTATTACTGCACGTACCTTTTGGCCCCGCGGGGCATGACGATGGATGCCGACGGCCGCAAGTGGAACTGGCCCGTCCTGGGGCCGACGCCCGGCTTCCGCATTTCGACCGACTTGGGCAAGACCTGGAAGGAAACGCCCCACACGCCCGAGAAACCCCTGTTCCCCGAGCCGGCCAAGCCCATGGGCGCGGTGAAGATCGGCGCCCCCCATTTCGTCGACTTCGGCAAGAACATGGAGCATTCGCCCGACGGCAAGGCCTATCTGCTCTGCATGGGCGCGGAAGACGACGATCCCAAGCCGCGCATGGCCAACCTGAGCTGGATCACCGGCGACCAGGTGTACCTGATCCGCGTCAAGCCGAGCGTCGAGACGATCAACGACGCGAGCCGGTACGAGTTCTTCGCCGGGCACGACCAGGCCGGCGCCCCGCTCTGGACCCGCGACTTCGGCAAGATCAGACCGCTCCTGGATTGGAACAACAACATGGGCTGCGTGACGGCCACCTACAACCCGGGGCTGAAGAAGTACCTGATGTGCGTGACCGACGGCTGGCCGACCTGCGGCAAGATGAGTTCCTACGTTCTCGAAGCCGACCGGCTGACCGGGCCGTGGCGCATGGTCGTCTACATGAAGGATTTCGGCGAGCAGGCCTACTTCCTGAACTTCCCCTCGAAGTTCATCGAGAAGGACGGCCGCACCCTCTGGCTGTGCTACTCGGCCAATTTCGCCGACTGGAACAAGTTGGCGATCCGCGAGCACCCGCCGGGCAGCCACTATGGGCTGGTCTTGCAGAAGGTGCGGCTCCTGGCGCCGGCGGAGACCGCGAGTAGTCGCTCATTTTTGCCTCTTGCGCAATCGTTCTTCCGGAATACCAGTGTCTCTTTTCCGGCTCAGAACCCAATACGAGGTTCTTTGGAATGAGTCGAATTGAGTATTACCATCGCGACCGTGGTGTCGTGTGCTATTCGGTCCCCGTGTTTGCGGTCCCCGAACGCCCCTTTCGGCGGCTGTCGCCAATACTCCGAGAAGCGATCTTGGCCGCAGATCTGGAATGGTGCTGGACTACCAGCGCCAACGAACGGACTGCTCCACCTGGCCAATCGCAGTTGCCCCGCTTGCGCCGACCACCGGCGGTCCTCTCTGCGGAAGCCGTTGGTGACTTCTCGCGCGCTGTAGAATATGTTGACGACTGGGAGAACGGCAAGGGGATTGAATTGTTCGGTTATGATCCGGGCCAGTCCTCCTTGGTTGTGGACGAATACGAACTGAAGCTTCGAGTCGCAATTGATCATTTTGCCGCCTATCAAGGCGGGCCGTTGAGAGTAGTGATAATCACGCTGGAAGATCAAGAGAACAGCCTTGTGTTTGTCCCGCAAGAGCCCGTGCCTTTCGTCACACGGCTTCTTGGAGCCTGGGACGCTGCCTGGGCGCGAGCCAACGCTCGACGAAATTATCGTGCTCTCGGTGTCGCGACGCTAGAGAACCTTTATTCGCTTCCTTCGGTCCATGAGTAGACGCCACGCAAGAGGACACGCAGAAGGGGATACCACTCATTTATGCCTCTTATGCGATTATTCTTCCCGAGTACCGGTGATCCCCTCTTCCGCCTCACTGTGGCTCAGCGTTGGGTGCAAAGAAATCGCGAGACCGCGAAAGAGCGACAGCACGAAACAAATGCCGGCCGGCCGCATCTTTCGCGTTTTCGTCCTTTCGCGTTTTCGCGATGAGAGGCGGCGATCAGCATCGGGGCGGTCAAATGCGGGACGTACCACCAGGGATAGGCTCTCCCTTAGCTGCCGAAGCCGCAAGCGGCCCTATTCTTCGTTCTCCGGGTCTTTTCCCAAGGCGATCGCGTAGGCCGTGGCGTGGGTGTGGCAGTGGGAGATGCTCACCAGGACCTGGGCGACGCCGAGCTGTTCGACGATCTCCTTGAGGCCGCCGCGGACGGTGGCCACGGGTCGCCCGCCCGGCGCGCGGCGAATCTCGATGTCGCGCCAGGCGATGCCCCGGCGCCGGCCGACCCCGAGGGCCTTCAGCACCGCCTCCTTGGCGGCCCAGCGGCCGGCGAAATGCTGCGTCGCCTGCCGGCGGTTCTGGCAGTACCGGATCTCCCCGGCCGTGTAGACCCGGTTGAGGAACTGCTCGCCGTGCCGCTCGATCATCCGGGCGATCCGAAGGCATTCCGTGATGTCGGTGCCGATGCCGATGATGTTCATCAGTTTCCCCTCTCCCACTGGGAGAGGGGCAGGGGGTGAGGGCTCTTACGGTCCGTCCAGGGTCCGGCCGGCGCGGTCGCGGCCGTCCGCGTCGAGCCACGCGGTGGTGAGGAAGGTCTGGCCGCTGGAGTCCTCCCACGAGAGTTCCAGCCGCGTGGGACTGCAACCGCCGGTGCAGTTCGAGAGGCGGTAGCGGGCCGATTTCACGCGGCCGCCCAGGGCCGTTGGGACGAGTTCCGCCAGCCGGGCGGCGATGCCGGGCGGGATCCGGCCGCTCCGGATTGTCCGGTACCAGCTCCGGCAATGGTCGCAATAGGGCTGCCGCACGGCGGGGACCATCAGCGCGATTGCGGCCGCCAGGACCAGCAGGCCGTCGATTGCCCAACGCACCCAGGCCCAGATGCCCGTGGCCTTGATGCCTGCGAACAAGGGCAGGCCGAGGGCGGCCTGTTGGTCCATGTACTGGCGGAAACTGTCCGGCGGACCGACGCTTCGGCCCTGGAGCAACTCGGGGAACTTCTCCCGCACCG
>JBEKCP010000417.1:0-5571 GCA_050014815.1 Thermoguttaceae bacterium
GGGTATGGCCCTGCGGGGTATGGCCCTGCGGGGTATGGCCCTGCGGGGTATGGCCCTGCGGGGTATGGCCCTGGGCGGCCGCACGCTCTACGTGGCCGACACCGAGAACCATCTGATCCGCGCCGTCGATCTCGACTCGCGGAAGGTGACCACCGTGGCGGGCATGGGGCGACAGGCCCGAGAACCGGCCTCGCCCACGCACCACGGCAACCCGCTGCGCACGCCGCTGAGCAGCCCGTGGGACCTCTGGATCCACGGCAACGACCTCTTCATCGCCATGGCCGGCTGCCATCAGATTTGGAAGATGCCCTTGGACGGCCAGGCGATCGGTCCGTACGCGGGCAACGGCCGGGAAGACATCGTCGATGGCCCCCTCTTGCCCCGGCAGCCGTACCAGGCGGGCTTCGCCTCCTTCGCCCAGCCCAGCGGCCTGGCCGCCGACGCGCATTGGCTCTACGTGGCCGACAGCGAAGGCAGCTCGATCCGGGCCGTCCCTTTCGATCCCCGCCAGGAGGTCCGCACGCCCCTCGGCACGGCACGGCTCCCGGTTGCACGGCTGTTTACCTTCGGCGACGTGGACGGGCCGGCGGCCCGGGTCCGGCTCCAGCACCCGCTGGGCCTCGTCTACTACGCCGCGAGACTCTACGTGGCCGACACGTACAACCACAAGATCAAGGTCGTCGATCCGGCGACCGGCACGACGCGGACCATCGCAGGCACCGGAAAGCCCGGCCACGGCGACGCCGACCCCGCCGGTTTCTACGAGCCCGGCGGACTGGCGGCGGCCGATGCCAAGCTCTTCGTCGCCGACACGAACAACCACGCGATCCGCGTGATCGACCTGGCGACCTCGAGGGTCTCGACGCTCGTGATCTCGGGTCTTCGTCCGCCGGCCCCGCCCGCCGCGCCGAAATCCCCGGCTGCGATGGTCGAGGAGAAGGTCGCGCCGCGGGCGGTGCGGCCCGAGGGCGGGGCCATCCGCCTGGATGTCCGCTTGCAGTTGCCGCAGGGCTACAAGATCAATCCGCTGGCCCCGATGGCCTACCGGCTGGAGGCGGCCGCGGGCGATCAAACGCCGGGCGGTCCGATCCGTCGCGAGGGCTTCGACAAGCCGGTGCGGCTGGAGAAGCCGGCCGACCATTTCGAGATCCGCGCGCCCCTGGCCGCCGGGGCACCCGCTGGCGGGGCCGGACGGGACACCTTCCGCGTGGTCCTCGATTACTATTATTGCCGCGAGGGGGCCGAGGGCCTCTGCAAGTTCGGCACGGTTGCCTGGACCATTCCGGTGGAGCTCTCGGCCACGGCCGATCGCACGGCCATCGAGTTGCGGCACGAAGTGCGGTAGGCCGGGGAGCATTGCTTGACGAGTGCCTTGCCTGCCGGCCGGCTTCTGCTATCTTGAATGCAATTGCCCGCGTGGCGCAATTGGATAGCGCATCAGTCTTCGGAACTGAGGGTTGCAGGTTCGAATCCTGCCGCGGGTACTGTCTCGGCGGCCCCCGCCCCCGCGATGCAGAGCGGTGCATCCGGGGGCATCGTGGTGCGTAAAGCCCCATTTCCCAAAGGCTTGCGGCGGCCGTAAGCCGCCATGAAGGTGCCCTTGGCCCAGCCCAGCGCAGCCTCGGCCGCCGTAACCCAGCGTGCGAAGTCGGCCATGCGGGGATAGCCGTCCAGTTGCGTTGAAGCCAGGTGTCGCAGGGCGCCGGAGACGGCGTCCAGCATTGCCCCCAAAATGCGAGGGCGAGCCTTTTCAAACGCCACGAGCATCTCGTCCTCAGGGCGCCGCCGCTCCTTGGGGATCGCTGGAAGCCAAACGATCAGGCAACGATCCAATAGGTCGGACCGCGTGGCGACATCCTCGATGCTGGTCAGTAACATCGGCCGCTGCGAGTCGAAAATGATCTCGTCGGAGTCCGTATACAACTCGCGGGTGGCAAACCCGCCGCCCGTGCTCAACCGGCACAAGGCGTCCGAAAGCCAGGGCGGCACACTCGACAAGTTGTCGTAGGCCAGGCACCAGGAGTTATTCGCGGTGATCATCAAATCGCGTTCGTCGCCCGGCTCCGCCCGCAACGGCGCCGCGTTCGGATCGACCAGATCCCGGATGCGACGGCCGGTCGTACTCTTCCCGCTGCCCTGTTCGGCGAAAAGTGCCAGGATCGGGTACGGGCCGTGCGGGCAGAAAGCCGCAATGAGCCAAGCGACCACCAAGGCCCATGTGTCGTCCTCGACGTTGAGAAACTGCCGCAGTTCCTCGATACACCCACCCCGTTCGGGTGTCGGCAGAGCCAGCATGCCGCGGGACCGCCGGAACTTGATGGGCGATTCGTCGATAATCTGCCAGTCGGTGGCCGTGATCTCGATGACCTGCCAATCCGGGTTACACAGGTCCACGTAGACGTTGCCCTGGTGCGGCGCCACACGCACGTAGACGGGATGCTCCTCACCCTCAAACAAGGCTTTTGCCTCCATCAAGTTGACCGCGGCCGACAGGGCATCGGAGTTCATCGCCTTGCCGTGCTCGTCGAAGAACTGCTTGGCCACGTATCGCTTGAACGTCTGCGACTTGACCGGCCAGGTCTCGTTGTGTTCGCCCAAGGGCACAGTGGCATAGGCGTCCCCGGCCGGCGTGTGCCAGAGATCCCAGGCGGCGGCCATGTTGGTGGCCAAGGTCGCCTGGCTCTGCTCCTCGTCGTCCCCCCCCTCAGCAGCCCGGGTTGCTGCCTGCTCGTCGACTTGGTCCGCCAAGGCCGTAATCTGCGGATCGACCAGCGGCGTCAGCACGGCCAGGTCGATGCCGAGCTTCGCGGCAAGCTGCTTGAGAAGCCGGTTCCGCGACATAGAGCTGTCGGTGTTGATCCGGTCGCGGTGGGTGATCTCGCCACGTTTGGCAACCACCAGTCGCTGCGGCTTCCCGAAGGTCGGGGAGACCGTCAACGTCAGGGGGTCGCCCTCGGGCAGTTGGACCTCGCCGGAAACATCCCCTTGCTCGCCGTCGCCCAAAGCATGATCCGGCTTCTGGACCGGCTGGGCATCGGCGATTGCCTGCATGATGAGGTCTTTGCCACCGGGCCGACGAAGAATGTCACGCACATCCTCACCGTCGGATTCCTTGAATTCCGCCGGCAATACTGCGACGCCGGTCATCTGCGCGATCCCCCGCAGCACGCGGGCCGAGTGCTGGGATCCTTCTTCGCCGGCCGAGTCGCGATCCGGGATGAGGATCACGTTGACGTCCTTGAACAGTCGGGCAAACTTCGCCGCCAACCGGCAGGTATTCAGCCCGCAGGCGAGCAGCCCCAGCCCGTGCAGTGCCGCTGCGTCCTTGCACCCCTCGACGAGGTGCCAAGTCTCGCCAGGCTGCGGAAGACGGATGTTCCCACCCTCGTGCGGAAAGAACAGGCCGGCCGGCTTGCCGTAACAGAATTTCCCCTTGCCGCCGCGGACAGAGAGGTCAAAATGAGTGCATTGTTTCGGGCCGGGGGGGGTAGAAAGGGGTAGTCGCTATGTTGCGCGGTTCCGGGGATAATCTTCCCCTCTGGAAGGCGTCGGGAAGTGCCCCGCCGTTCCGCATCAGAATTCCGTCCGCTCCGTCAGATAACCGATGCGGGGCGGTAGGTAGAGGCCCTGGGGACGGAGCCGCCGGGCCAAGACCCAAATGATCCTATCCATCGGATTTTCGGTCGCTATGCTTTGCCATTTCCCTGGGGGGCGCATACAATTTGGCAGCATATTTCTGCTGTGAGGAGCGTTTTCATGGCCGGGAAAGTGTTGCCAGAGGCAGCGGGGGTTGGGGCGGTGGCCGATGCGTCGTCGCTGCCCTCACCCGGCGCGCGGCCGCAGGCCGCCGTAGTCGTCTACGACGCGCATTGCCGCGTGTGCTCGGACATGATGAACCGATTGAATCGTTGGGACACGGCCGACCGGCTGGCGTATCTTTCGCTGCACGACCCGGAGGTGGCCGATCGCTATCCGGACTTGAAACACGACGACCTGATGCGGGAGATCTACCTGGTGGATTCCGATGGCAATCGGCATCGAGGAGTGGCCGCGCTGCGGGAGATCTGCCGTCGGGTGCCGCGGCTCCGGCCGTTTCTGCCGCTGTTTCACCTGCCCGGCGGGGCGCGGATGATGGGCTGGTTCTACATGCTCTTCGCCCGGGCGCGTTACCGCTTCGGCCGCTCCGGCGCCTGCGGCGACGGCTCTTGCCAGGTCCATTTCGGCTCGACAAAACGGTAGGCGCCATGCTCCGACCGGGCGCCGGGCGGGGTCAAGGCGGCTCGACGAACCAACCGCCGCGCCCTGTTCTCATCGGCCCAAGGAGGCCTGCGCCAAAGCCGTGCCGGCGCTGCCGTTGTCCTGGGATTTCGGCCGCAGCCAGACGTAGAGGTACCGCCTGCTCGGCTGCTTCGGCTGGCCGGGACGGATCGGTTCGCAAACGCAATAGACGTTCAATGTTACTATCTGCTCGTCCGGGCCATGGCTCTGGTTCCATGCGCGACACAAGTACTCGGCCACGCACCATAGATAGCGGCGATTCGGCGGCGAGAGCAGGTCGGCGTGCATCTTGCGCCAACGATCCGTCCGATAGATTTCGGTGCTGTCGGCCGGCTTGGCATAACTCACCGGCGCGCCGCCGCGCAGCAGGTTGGCCAGGCGCCCGTTGCTCAACCGCGCCCGGTACACGAACCACACATCATCGGGAAACGGATGGTTGAATAACCGCCACTCCTGAAAAAGCATCGTTGTGCTGGCGACGGGCAAGAGTCTTTGCCGCAGGGCCTGCCCGCGATTGTCGTCCAAGAGGGCCGAGCAATTCCAGGCGACGGCCAGCAGCAACATCGCGGCGCAGAGGGTCTCGCGCATCGCCCGGCCGATCGCGGTCGCCAGGCCGCCGGGCTCATCGCCCAACTCGACCGCTTTGCCCGGCGGACTCCGGCTGGGCATCCACGCCGCCAGCCGCGCGGCGATGCTTTGCGACAAGGAATTCGACCACACCAGCTCGGGTAGAAAGAGGCACCAGGCGGTCAGCATGACGTAGGAGAACTGGCTGACGTGGAGCGTGGCCTCGATCCCCAAGTGAAGGCCCACGAAGACCGCCATCATCGCCAATCGGATCTGCGATGTCCGCCAGGGAATGAACAGGACGAAGGGGCCGATCAATTCCAGCCACACGGTGCCGATCGAGGCCCACTTCAGCAGCAGCGGGAAACCCAACAGGAAATGGCCCAACGGCCGAGCGAACATGTCCAACGAGAAATACATGGCGAGGGCGTCGCCGCGGAGCCATGCCTCGTTGCAGTGCTTCGCCCACCCGGCGAACCAGTAGACCAGGCAGACCTGCACCAGGATCGCCATGCTGGCCATGGAGACGATCGGCCGATCATTGCGCACCGGCGGGCGGTGCTTTGCATCGAGGGACCACACCTGTCCCAGCGGAAGAAACATGCCCCAAAACAGCAGGAGGCGCAGCACCAGGTCGCCCCCGTTGAGCCCCAGC
Organism: Thermoguttaceae bacterium; assembly: GCA_050014815.1. Lineage (GTDB taxonomy): Bacteria > Planctomycetota > Planctomycetia > Pirellulales > Thermoguttaceae > JBEKCP01. Next base: position 5,501 of record JBEKCP010000417.1, read on the forward strand.
GGCATGCGAGTCTGAAGCGAACAGAGCAGTACCCACGAGACGATGGTGGCCAACCGCGTATGGAATCCGAC
>JBEKCP010000418.1:0-5561 GCA_050014815.1 Thermoguttaceae bacterium
ATGAACCACGCCGGCGGCCTCAAGAAGAGCCTCATTGTCGTCCTCAACGACAACAAGATGTCGATCTGCCCGCGGGTCGGCGGCCTCGCCAAATCGCTCGACCGCCTCCGGATGAACGCCCTCTACACCGGCCTGAAGGCCGAGGTCCAGAAGCTGCTCACCCGGGTACCCGTCCTGGGCGACCCCGCCGAGCGGTTCCTCCATCAGCTCAAGGACGCCATGAAGGCGGGGCTGGTCGGCGGCATGTTCTTCCAGGACCTGGGCTTCAGCTACCATGGCCCCGTCGATGGTCACGACATCCCCCAGTTGCAGAAGTACCTCGGCATGGCGCGGCAGGTCAAGGGGCCGGTACTCTTGCACGTGGTGACCGAAAAGGGGCACGGCTTCGAGCCTGCCGAGGAGGACCCCGCTTCCTTCCACACCCCCGCCCCCTTCTCCCACGCGGACGGCGAGGTGGCCTTCCGGGTCAACGGCACGCGATCCTACACCCACGTCGTGCGGGACGTGCTGTTGGAGCGGATGCGGGCCGACCGCCGGGTCGTGGTCATCACGGCGGCCATGTGCCAGGGCAACATGCTCGAGCCGGTCCGCAACGAGTTCCCCGAGCGGTTCTTCGACGTCGGCATCTGCGAGTCGCACGCCGTGGCGCTGGCCGGCGGTCTGGCCAAGGCGGGATTACGGCCGGTGGTGGATATCTACAGCACCTTCCTCCAGCGGAGCTACGACCAGATCTTCCAGGAACTCTCGCTGCAGGACCTGCCGGTGCTGCTCTTGTTGGACCGTGCGGGCGTGGTCGGGCCGGATGGCCCCACGCACCACGGCGTCTTCGACCTGACGTATCTCCGCCCGCTGCCCAACCTGGTCGTCATGGCCGCCGGCGATGCGGAGGACCTGGCGTTGATGGTGCCCTGGGCCCTGGGGCACAACCACCCGACGGCGATCCGCTATCCTAAGACGGCCATCGATCGGGTCCCCCGCCGGGTTGCCCCCATCGAGCTCGGCAAGGCCGAGGTGCTCCGCCAGGGGGCCGACGGCGCCATCGTCGCGTGCGGCACGCTCCTGGACTGCTGCATCGAGGCCGCCACACGCCTGGCCGAGGAAGGGCTCGACCTCCGCGTCATCAACGCCCGGTTCATCAAACCGCTGGATGGAACGACGATCTTGGCGGCGGTCCAGGAGTGCCCGTGGGTCGTGACGGTCGAGGAGGGGGCCCTGATGGGCGGCTTCGGCAGCGCGGTCCTCGAGGCCGCCGCCGAGATGGGGCTGGATGCCAGCCGGGTCCGACGCCTGGGCATCCCCGATCGCTTCGTCGAGCACGGCGATCGCAACGAACTGCTGGCCGAGTTGGGCCTCCATGCCCAGGGCATCGCCGATGCCTGCCGTGCCCTGGCAGCCGGGGCCGCAGGAGTCTCCCCTCGCCCTGGGTCTAAGGTCTTAGGTCTTAGGTCTTAGGTTTTGCTTTCGGCCCCGTTTCGACCCAGGCCGCTTCCGTTTCAGAGCAGCCTCAATCCGTTCGATCGTCCGCACGTTGGGTTTGTGCTTGCCGGATTCCAAGCGAGAAAGCGTCTCTTGGCGGATCCCCGCCAATTTGGCCAATTGAGCCTGGGTCAGGCCGCGCTGCCGTCGTTCCCTGATAATGTCCCTCGCAATCGAAGCGCGCAGGAATGGCAACGCTTCGCAAGTGCCCTGCTCGTCGATCGGCGGGAAGTCCGGCCCTTCGATGGCTGCAAGTTCGGCCTCGGGGATCAGAACAAACCGGGTGCCCATGATCTCGATCGTAGTTCTACTCATAGAATCTGTCCCTATGTCCAATTTGCTCGATGATGACGGCGTTATCGACTACCCGAAACAGCATTCGGAAATCCCCGGTTCGCAAGCGATACCGGCCGGCAAGCTTTCCTCGCAACGGTTTGGCTCCGCTTACGTTTGGCCATTTCTCCAGTCGTTCCAACAGGTCATACATCCTCGCCCGAATCGACTTGGGGAGTTGCGCAAGCTGTTCTCGGGCAGTTGCAGTACGCCGGACCATCGCTCAATTATGACGTATTATGACAAAAAAGTCGAGCGGGCGCGGTAACCCTAAAACCCTTGGGGGGCCCCCGGGAAGCCGCCCTTCGTAGGAAGCCCGTGCGTCTTTCGCGCGTTGCCTAAGGCCGTACGCCACCATGCTTTGGAGTGCGGCGATTTGTCGCCGCTTTCTTGTGTCTCGCGGCGTCGGGCGTTAATCCGCAGCTTTCCGCGAAAAGCGGCGACAAGTCGCCGCACTCCAAAGGCGGGCGGACCCTAAACGGGCGTCAGCGACGCCCGGTGCCCGGTTGTTCTTGTCGACTCGCAGCAAGTTCCGTGGCAAGTTCCGGGGACGCATCACCGAATTCACGCGGCAGAGGGGCCAGTAACGGATGTTTGAGCGTAGAATTGATCTACTGGAGAAGCACTGATGGCCAAACGGCTGATTGTCCAATGCGACCGCAAGGGGAACACGCTTAGCGTGTGGTTCACCGACCCGAAGAAAGAACACGTCTGCCAGGAGACCGACGACGACGTGGTACTGGTGAAGGATCGCCGCGGCCAAGTCATCGGATTCGAGCGGCTGAACTTCCTCTCGCCGAAACAGCAGAAGGATGAGGTGAGCATTCCCGTCGAAGTCCAGATGGCCTGAAACGTTGCGGCCGGGGGACGCGCACGGTCGCCTCATGCCCGCGACCGCCGGCGAGTCGCTGCGGGCGGGGGCTTAGGCATTAGCCCGGATTATTCATGGCCAAACACTAGACCGAAGCGCAAGCGAGGGACTGCCAACGAGTTGCCCTCGCTTGCGCGTCGGGCTAGTGTCGAGCACACTGCGCCCCTATGCCGTGCCCATGAATAATCCGGGTTAAACCCCCCGAAAGTCTGGGTTCCGGCCGGCCCCTCGGGTTGCTACGGGCCGTTGCATTTGCAGCGCGGATCGGATAAAATGCCGGATTAGTGAGACAGGGCGAGGCTGGCGTCGGGCGTGCGTCGAATGGAACGTTCAAAACTACTCTTTGCCGTCGCTGGCATTCTCCTGCTAGTGGTCGTCCTCTTCTACGGATGGCGATGGTTCTCCTCGTCTCCACGGGAGCGCTCGGCGGACGAGTTGGCCCAGGCCGCGCTCGGCGCGAGCACCCCGGAAGAGCGGGCGACCGCCGCGGCGGAGTTGATTGCACGAGGCTGGCCCGCCCTCCAGCAGATGCAGCGGGTCGTCCGCGAGAGCAAGGTCCCCGAGGTCCGCGCGATGATGATTCAGGGCCTGAGCGGGCAGCGGGATTATGACAGCATGCCGGTGTTCCTGGACGGCCTGGACGATCCGGCCCTGGTCGTCCGGGTGCGATCGGCGGCAGCCGTCCGGCGCATCGAGTGTTTCGATGCCGAATACCAACCCGAGGACCCGCCCGAGAAGCGCCAACCGGCCGTCAAGGCGCTCCGCGACAATTGGGAGCGACTTCGCAACGCGCCGGGGTTCGCGCGGGCCCGGGCGACACTGATAGAATCGCGACAGAACAGCCAATAACCTATTCTATTTCCATCGAGGAGTGAGCCATGCGTACCCAAGTGCGGCGGGCGTTTACCCTCATTGAATTGCTGGTCGTCATCGTCATCATCGGCATGTTGATGGGCCTTCTGCTGCCGGCGGTCCAAGCGGCCCGCGAGGCGGCACGCAAAACGCAATGCGCCAACAACCTGTCCGAGATCGGCCGGGCCTATTCGGCCTACTACGCGAAGTACGGCGCCGGCAAGCCTCTCCTGCCCGGCGAGTGGACCGGCAAGTTAGCGGCGGACCTGGAACAGCAGTTGAGCATGTATATATGTCCTGATGACAAAGACCCCGTTGCGTATAATGGCTCTCTGTCTGATTACATCTTCCGCGTCCCGAACGACAACTTGACGATCCCGCTTCAGCCCAGCCCGGGCACGTTCTGTTATCTTGCCACCCCGGCGCAGATCCAGAAGCAAGGCGTAACGCTGCCAACGCCCCAAAGCTACATGATCATTTTGGAGGATCTGTCCTTCAGCACAGGCTACGACCAGACCATCCTGGTGGTTCCGCAAGCTGACGGGACGCTCCAGTGTACGACTTACGGGCCGCAACCGGGGAACAGCCCCTCCTATCAGCACGTGTTGTGGGGGCCCCCCAACAACACCGTGATCTTCGCCAATTTCAAAGGGCCGGGGCACAAGTGGACGGTCGGCGGGGCGACGCGGACGAGCTACGGCGTCAACGGGCATTGCAACAAGTTTCTGCAGGACAGCCAGAAACTCCTCTTTGTCGAATACTGCCAGGCGGTGGCCAACGTCGTCGGCAGTTCGGCGCCGGACCTGACCAACACGACCTTGCAATACTTGCCGAACACCACGCAGACGGCGCCGCAGTGGGGCGGTTGGGGCGGCAGCCGCGCCCGTCACGGCCGCATGATGAATGTGCTCTATGGCGACGGCCACGTTGACACGGTGTCGCCCGCGACCATCAACCCGTCGATTGCCACGATCCACGACGAGTTCTGGAAGCCGCTGTCCGATCCGCCGCTTGCGCCGTGAGACCCCAAGCAGACCTTCCGCCATGAACGCCGCCCGCGCCCGCGCGTATCTGCCTCCGGCCGACCGGCCGCTTCGGGTCATTGTGCTGGGCAGCGGCCAGAAGCTCGACGTCCTATCCGAGGCCAAGCGGCTCCAACCTCTCATCCAGGAGCACGCCGAGATCGCCGGCTCCGATTTCACCGGCATGGAAGACATGTCCGCGGCCCAGGCCGACGTGGCCATCGTGCTGGGTGGCGACGGGTCGATCCTGCGGGCCGCCCACCAAATGGGCGATCGGCAACTGCCGGTGATCGCCGTCAATCTGGGGAAACTGGGGTTTCTGGCTGATATCTCGCCCGGCGAACTGCCCGAGGTCTTGATTAGTCTCCGCGGCGGGCGCCTCTTAGTCGCCGAGCACCTGATGTTCGAGTGCCGGGTGATCCGTCCGGGGCAGCCCGATCTGCGGCAGTTGGGCCTCAACGAGGTGGTCATTCGCACCGGCCCCCCGTTCTCGCTGGTGGACATCGATCTTTACGTTGACTCAGAACTGGTAACCACGTATAGTGGCGACGGCCTGATCGTCAGCACGCCCGTAGGATCGACCGCCTACGCCCTCTCGGCCGGCGGCCCGATCCTCCGAAAGGACTTGGAGGCCTTCGTGATCATGCCGATCAGCCCCCACACCCTGACGGACCGGCCCGTAGTGGACTCGGCCCAGCGGGTGTACGAAATGGCCGTGCTCCGGCCGCGCCCGGAGGCCTGGGTCGTGGTGGATGGGCGGGTTGTGTGCCGGATCGGGCCGGAGGATCGCGTCCGCGTCACCCGCGCGGGCGTGCGATTCCAGACGCTGACCGCTCCCGGCCACAGCTACTACCGAACCCTTCGCGAGAAACTCGGCTGGAGCGGTCAACTGCGGTTGAAAAACAGTCCCCGGTCCCCTCTCCCTTCGGGAGAGGGTCAGGGTGAGGGCGGATAGCAGCAAAGCGGTCATTCATTGCCTGCGATGCGCCGCACGATGCCCTCACCCC
>JBEKCP010000419.1:0-5561 GCA_050014815.1 Thermoguttaceae bacterium
TTCGGGAAAGCCCCGAAAGCAGACAGGCGTCGGGCCATACGAGACTAGTCTACCGGATCGGCCCCCCGCTGGTAGCGGGGGTGGCAGAACGATCATCGGTAGTTGCAACTACGGGGCGGCCCGCCCATACTCGACCGCCTCCCCTAATCGCCACATGCCACTACCTTGGAGTGGCGTGTCATCCACCCGCATGGCTGTCACATTCCTTCCGGCGGGTCATGCCTGGCGGATTAGGCTCACTTCACTCGCGGGCACCCGGCGAGGCGCTCCTGCTACGCGGTCAGGACCTCAACGGAGAGGACCCGTTTCACTTCATGCTCACCATCGATCAGCGCGTCGATTTTATCCAGGACGCTTGCGTGGAAGTATCTTTCGCCGCACTCCTGGCATACCTCAGCCTCGACGTTCTCGACGATGTAAAGCTTGTGCTTGTGCCAATGCTGCTTCCGGACTTTGCGCGCCGTGGTTTCACCGGCGCAGAACTCGCATTTCATTGAGTCACTCTTTCGCATAGACAGTAATGATGATCAAATTGCGGGTCTCGTGGAACCTGCACACCACGTGCATCAATCGGCCATCGTGCGCTGGCCCTTCGATCTGGTATCGCGTTCCCCTCGGGTCATGGGTCAACTTCTTTCCAACAAACCCCTCAAGAATCGCGTTCTCTACGTCCGGCCGATCAAACCCGTCTTCGGCCATTTCCTCCTCAGCATGCGATGACAGGTAGTACTCTCGATCCCGCACCTTCCGTTGAATTCTTTCAATCACGGACATGGGCGGCTACCCCCGTCGGACGCGGCCATGGCTGTTTGGCCCAGAGTAAGGACATGAATGCGTCGGAAGGCGACCGCCCACACCCCACAAAGGAGCGGCAGCGATTTGCGTCCTGGCTGACAGCCTCAGGAAAATCGAGCCTTGATCGTGGGGCCATGACGCTAGGATACCATACCTTCGACCGGCGATGAAGGCCCTGAGTTCGCGCAAAGTGGCACAGGCATTGCCCCCGACGTTACCGCTCCAGGTACCGGCGGATGGCCCGGGCGAGGTCGCGGCCGAAGGCGCGGGCCGAGTGGGCCGTCACCTCCGAGCCCGAGGCGGTGGCAAAGGGGATCTCCATGCTCGCGCCGACCCGGACGCCCGGCAACCCGGCCGTCCAATCTGAGCACATCGCCAGCTTCGGGTCGCCGGCGCCCGTGTTCCACGCCTGGCCGAACGGGAGGTTGTCTGAAACGTGGTAGGGGATCGGACCCCGGCAGGCGGACTGGAGGATCGTCGCAAGGTCCGTCGTCCGGCGCCAGTTCTCGGCGTCCCGGCTGCCGACGAAGTAGATCACGTCATTGTGCGGGCCGCGGATCCAGGGGCAGTGCAGGTCCAGCGCGATCCGCAGCTTCCCCGCGGACCACGCCGGCACCCGCTGGGTCAGGGCCCGGACCGACGGATAGAGCTTCTGGACGTAATCGCGGTTGTGGTCGTGCGGCTTGCGGTTCTTTCCTTGGTCGCCGTCCTCGACGCCGTCTTTGTCCATGAAGGGTACCGCCATGAACTCGACGTGCCGGCGGAGCCACGCCCCGTCGTCCGCGTCGGCCAGCACGGTCTCCAGCAGGCCCTCCAGGACGTAGCTTGCCAGCGATTCACAGGCGTGGTGCCGGGCGGTCAGGAGGACCCGGGCGTCGGGGGCCGTCCCGGGCGGGCCCAACAGGAGCAGTTCGACCGGCCGGCCCTTGGCCGTCCGACAAAGGGTCTCGACCCGCAGCGTGCGATCCTCCCGATGCCGTGTGAGGAACTCCTTCAGGTGCGACTCCGTGTACGGGATCGCGAACGCGAAACGGACTTCCTCCGGCCGGTCGGGGAACGTATAGCGGAACGAATTGCTCTTGACGGCCGCCGCGCCCAGCCCCGACCAGGTCTTGCCCTCGTCGGTACTGACCGAAGGGCCCCGGACGCCCAGCACGCTCGTGCCGGTGAACTTGAAGGTCAGTGTCCGGCCCGCCGCGCCGCGGACGCGAAAGCACCAGTAGAACCAGTCTCCCGCCGTGTCGCGAAGGTCCTGGTGCAAAAAGACCGTATCGCCGGCGAGCTTTTCCAGCACGATGTTGCCGCCGGGGAAAGCGGCATCGACGGCGATACCCGGCTGGGTTTCTGCGCCGACAGCCTCGGCTGGCGTCCGCAGCCCGGCGACGACGGCCGGCAGAACGATCCACACCAGGCACCAACGACGCGGCAATTGTGGTTTCATTGGAATCATCTTAACCGATCGGCCAGCCGGCTTGCCAGCCGCCGGTGGACGAAGATAATGGAATCATGACAGATTACAACATTTCTCCTGCGGGGCCGCTGCCCGCGGCGGCCGGCGGCCGGGTTCTCGGGCGGCGGACGCCGCCGCGGTGGGTTTGGGCCTTCGTGGCCGGGCTGGGGCTGCTGGGACTGCTGCTCAACGCGACCGACGCCTTCGGCGACCACGCGGCCGCCAACATCGCCACCTGGATCCTCACCTTCCTGGTGGTGCTGACGCTGCTGCTCTGGTACTTGCTTCTGAGCGGGCTGAGTCGCCGGGCCCGGCTCCTCCTGCTGGCGGCCGTGGCGGCCCCGGTGGCGACTTTCCTGATTCTGTTCCGCGTAGAGCACGTCAGCGGCGAGCTGGTCCCGAGCTTCGCGTTCCGCTTCGGGATGAAGCCCGACCAACTGATGGCGCCGCCCGGCGAGGAAGCCGCCGGCGGAAACACCCCGCCCGTCGATCTTCGGACCGAAACGCCCGACGACTTCCCGGAGTTCCTCGGGCCGGGCCGCAAGGCGCTCGGCACGTCGGTCGAGGCGGTGGGGCGGACGGCGAATAACTCCTATAGCTCTCCACAGACGCTGCTGGTCTGGCGGCACCCGATCGGCGCCGGATGGTCGGGCTTCTCGGTCCGCAACGGACATGCCGTAACGATGGAGCAGCGGGGCGATCTGGAAATGGTCACCTGCTACAATGTTCAGTCGGGCCTCTTGGAGTGGTCGCACGCCACCCGGGCGCGCTACGAGACCGTTTCCGGCGGCGTCGGGCCGCGATGTACGCCCACTATCGCCGACGGCCGGGTCTTCGCCCTGGGCGCCACCGGGCGGCTGCTGTGCCTCGACGGCGCCACGGGCCGCAGTCTCTGGGAAAAGGACCTCCTGGAGCAGTTCGGCACTACGCCCGAGGAGGACCTGGCCGCGGTTGCCTGGGGCCGCGCGGCCTCGCCCCTGGTAGTCGGCAAGCTGGTCATCGTGCCGGCCGGCGGCAAGACCGAGGGCCCCCTGGTCTCCCTGGCGGCCTTCGACACGGGCGACGGCCACCTCGTCTGGGAGGGCGGCGAGCGCCAGATCGGCTACAGCTCGCCCGTGCTGGCGTGCCTGTGCTGGGTCGAGCAGGTCCTGATCGTCAACGAAGACACGGCCAGCGGCCACGACGTTCGCACGGGCCGCGTCCTCTGGGAGCAGCAGCGGGATGGCCACAGCAATCGCGACCCCAACGTATCCCAGGCCGTTCCCATCCCGCCGGACTGCGTCTTCCTCTCGAAGGGCTACGGCCTGGGCGCCATGCTACTGCGTCTCGTGCCGAAGTCCGACGGCACTTTCGATACGGAAGTCGTCTGGCAGAACCCCAAGGTGATGAGGACCAAGTTCACCAACGTGACGGTCCTGGACCATTACGTCTACGGCCTTTCGGACGGGATCCTGGAGTGCGTTGACCTGGCCACCGGCCAGCGGATGTGGAAGGAAGGCCGATACCACCATGGCCAGCTCCTCCGCGCGGGCGAGGTGCTCGTGGTGATGTCCGAGTCGGGCGAGATCGTGCTAGTCGAGGCGACGCCCGAATGGGCGTCTGCGAACCGGGTCCTCAACCGGTTCCAGGCCCTGGAGGGCAAGAGTTGGAACACGCTGGCCGCGAGCGGCCGTTACCTGTTGGTCCGCAACGCCACGGAGGCCGCCTGCTACGAACTGGGAGTGGGGGATTAGGTCAGCCAACACTAGCCCGACGCGCAAGCGAGGGAGCCGCCTTGTTTACGTCCCTCGCTTGCGCTTCGGGCTAGTGTAACTGCTAGAGACGCGGCTTCTCCGACAAAGCCTAGCGCGTCAGGTCATCCAGGGGGGGGCGCCAGAGGGGGAGCGGCGGGAAGAGTGCCTCGCCGACCTGCTGGGCCAGCGCGGTCGAGGGCACCAGCCGGCCGTCCGCCAGAACGGCCGCCCAATCGAGCTGGCCCAGCACCATGCGGGTGAAGTCGGCCACGTTCAGAGTCAGATAGCTCCGCCCTATGTGGTTGGCCAGAGCGCGGGCGCCGGACTGCGAGATCTCGATCTGGTACTTGCGTCCGTCGACCAGCAGGCCGAGCTCCAGCGGCCCTGTCAGCCCGGCGGCGGCTGCCCGGCGACACAAGGTGGCCCCGAGATGATTCAGCAGCCCGACGGGATCCAGGAGCCGGGCCATGGCCACGTGGCTGTCGACGGCGTCCGGCATGTGCCGCCCTCCGCCGGCCTCGTCGACGATCGCCATGAGCGGGTTCTCCGCGTGGGCGCACAGGACGATCGTGTGGCGGTTCTGCTCGATGGCCTCGCCGCAGGCCCGGGCCAACAGCTCGATGGCCGGTTTCAACCGGCCCCGGGAGGTCAAGAGCTCGAGGATCCTGCCCCCTCGCACCGCCATGTAGCCGACGATCTGGGTGCTCTGCTCAGTGAGGTCCCAGAGGTCAGGGCCGTCCAGGGCGACGTAAAGCTGGTCGTACTCGTGCCGATCCAGCAGCCATCGCCAGTAGGCGCGCGTCCGCTCGAGGGGCCCGTGGCTGCCCGGCAGGTTTTGGTTGTAGACGCGGACGAGGCCGCGTTCTTCCCATCGCCGCCAGGGGCGGATGTGCAGCCGCGGCTGACGGCTCAGCCGCAGCCCGCGGTCCAAGAGCCGCGACAGCACGGCATGGGTCCCGGCGATTGCGGTGTTGGGCAGTCCGCAGAGGGCCCAGCCGGTGCGGCGGAAGAAGCGGGGGATATCGGTCCGCAGCAGGCCCACCAGCGCGCCGGAGCGGGCCATCTCCTTCTCGGCGGCTATCAGCAGGTGCGATGCCAGGCCTTGTCGCCGGCACGAGTCCACGATGGCCAGCGAGTTCAACCCGGCCACCGGGATCTGCTGGTCGCCGAACTGCATGACGCGGTGCGTGATATGGACGTGGCCGATGATCCGCCCCGCACGCCGCAGGAAAAGCCGGTCGTGCGGCTCGTAGAAGGGGTCCTGGAACGAGGCCTTCATCGCCGCGTCCGCCGACGCCCCGAACACCTCGCCCAGCAAGCAGCCGATGGCCGCGTGGTCGCTTGCGGCAGCCCGAAGAACGGGCGAGCGGACCCGCCGCCGTGAAGGGGCGCCGCCAGCCGCCTCCGCGGAAAGTCTGGGCAGGAGCCCTGTGCTCATCGGCATGAATCCTTTCTACGAGTATCCTGCGATCCGTCCGATTCCTACGAGGCTTTTCCGGCAAAGCCGATTTTTTGCCAGTCTCACTAGTCCGACGCGCCGGCGCGGGCTTTGCCGAAAAAGCCTATGCACTATCAAACCACGT
>JBEKCP010000420.1:0-5559 GCA_050014815.1 Thermoguttaceae bacterium
GGCCGATGTTGGCCGCCTGCCAACTGTGGCTGCAACACATCCAGCACAGGCAATTCGAAGAGGCCGATGCCATTGCGGAGACTCTCGCGGCCCACTACCGCCTCGACCAACTGGCATCGATGGTGCCCCGCGATCTGCAAAGCCGGATTATCGACGGATACATGGCACGAAGCCGTAGCGTAAGCAACTTCAGGCCGGGCCCGCAAATGATCGCCCAATGCGAGCGGGCGTTGGCTTTGGCCCGGTTCTTCGATATCGACCCCCACGCTACAGGGTGGGCCAAGTTCGCGGTGGTGCGCGCCTACCGAAGCCAGGGCGACGAGGCGCAGGCGCTGCAACTGGCCGAGAAGTTCGTCCGCGAGCTGCGCCCCGACGTTTCCAGCGGCGTGAGGTACGACCTGGTCGCCGAGTATTCCTGGCTGTTGCGGCTGGCCGGCAGGGCCAACGAAGCCCGCTCGCTGATCGACCGCTGGTTCGCAATTGCCGGCGCGAGACATCAATGGCAACTCGAACGTGCACGGATCCTGGCGACCCTCGGCCGTAGTGACGAAGCCGAAAATGCTCTCGATGAGATGCTGACTCCTAATGCGGCCAAGGCGGCCGGAGGCTACGCAGCCGGCTGCGCCATGCGAGGTTTCCTGCGCCAACAGCGTGGCGACGAATCGGGCGCGCTCGCCGCATGGAAAGAAGGCGTCCAGCCCAAGTGGACGGAATCGGTCTCGGGTTTCGCCAACATGGACGGGTTCATCGTCGCTTCTCTGGCAGACAGCGTTTCCGAGGATGATGCGAAGGCATGCATCAGGTCGCTTCAAGAAATGGCCGGCGGCAAGTTGGCATGGAGCTTGCCTGAAAGCACCGTGGAGGCCATGCTTCCGGTCAAGGCGGTGGCCTCCGTGCTCCGCGGCACCTTTCGCAACCCTCTGGGCCGCCAATACGCCCGCAAAATCGCCTTTCGTGAAATGCCGTTTGCCGAGTGCGTGCGGATTCCACCCATGCTCGTGGCGTACGAACTCGTCCGGCAAGGGGCATTTCCGGAGGGCCCGACGCCCGAGCAAGAACATTTGTGTTGGGAGGCGATCGAGGAGGGATTTCAAGCGGCGTCAGTGGACAACAAGCTGGGCGGATCGCAATTTGTTCAGTTGGGGTTCACGTGGAAAGGGATGACGGGGTTTGTCGGTTGGTCGGGTGTTGCACCGTCGCTTCCCCCCTCGCTGCGAGGCAAGGTGGCCTACGTGATGGGGCATCGCTACCGGCGACTTGGGCGACCCGACGATGCAACCCGGTTCTTCCAAACCGCCGTATCCGACGCGCCGCCGAAGTCTCCCTTGAAGGTCCTTGCCCAGGCTGAACTGGACCGTGCAACTCCCCAGTCCGACCGGCATCATCGAGCGTCAGGTAAGTGATGTCATGACCGTTTAGCGGCCGGCGTTCCGTCGGCGGTTACCCGTCGCGCGTGAGCCAGGTCGTCAAATGGCCCGTCCTTGACGTTTGAACGGCTTGCTCCCTGTTAAGCCCGGCAGTACACTGATCGCTGGGATCGCTGCCCCCGGCATCAATCGGTTGTGCGTCGGTCCGTACGGGGATCTGCAAGCCCTGTTCGATGTCCCAGGTGGCCAGCCGCCAGTTCTGCTCGCGGCACATCTGGGCGATCTCGGCCAGGGCATCGTCATGTTCATGGGATTCGATCCACAGGCCGGTGAAGCAGGCGGAGATGTACTCCGCCAGTCGTTGCGAAAGGGCCATGGTATGTCCTTGTTTCGGGAAAGGGACTGTGTGGAACAATCTGCATGGGGCTGGTCACGACCGCTGCTGCTGGGTCTGCTGGTTGCCCACGGTCTGATGAAACTCGGCGGTGAGAGTCTCACCGATGTGCTGACCGAGGGCCTGTTCGATGAACTTGCTGGCGTCCCGGCAAGTCTGCCCGGCGAAATCCCTGGCATGAGTCTACGATTGCACCCGATCCTTGCGGTGAGGGGCAAACTTTTCGGGTGACGCACCCGTTTCACCCGCTGCACGGCCGCGAGTTCGTGCTGCTTAACTCGGTCTGCCGGTGGGGTGCGGAACAGGTTTACTTCCGGAACGACCAGGGACGGGTCGTATGGCTGCGGGCCCAATGGACCAGCGTTTTGCAGCCTCCGCCCATGGTTACTCTTGCCGCAGGACGCTCGGCCTTTCGTGCCCATGACCTCTTGTATAATGCCTTTATGCGCCAACAGATTACGGCGAATGCCCCCTGATCGGTGGCTCTATGGAGTTCTCACGGGAGTATCTTCAGGAGATATTCGAACACGCTCCCTTGATAAACGATTTGCGTGAGTTGGCTGAACGGCAGTCTGCGCAGCTTCTGAAGCACTAGGTCGGCACCGGAATGATCGATCGGGAGGACGTGCATGCGGTGAGCGCCGTTCGCGAATGCCTTGTCGAGGCTGCTTTCCGATTGGGCACGATTTCCCGACTCATGCGACAGCAGATACCGCCACCGGAAGGCTGGACAGTTGAAGGGGGGTTGGTCCCGCTCTTTTACGAATTGGTGGTCTGCTTCGGCCGGTCAATCTGATCGATGATCTTGGCCGTACGGCTGAAGAACTTCGGAATAGTTCTGTACATAGCGGTGTCGAACAGGGGATCCGCTGGGAACTTCGACGTGACCCGTTCTCTGTGGATAAACTGTCTGCCGATGGCAATCTCGGACCGTGGCCGCAAGAAGCCTGCTCGGACGGCAAATGACTGGGTAAGCGCCGGAAGAGGAAGCGTATCTTGACACCAGGCGGAAACCCACTAAATTGGGGGAATGCGCACTTCGGCTGTGTCTGCGACGAAGGAATTCAACGGGAATTAGCCGCGCCGGGATGGGTTTTGCGGGGGTCTCGCAAAAATAGTTCGCTTCGCGCATCTTATTAAGAAAAGCCACTGATGGCCGGAAGGGAGCGCCTGTGGATGTTGCCGAGGGGGACGGTCAGTGGCCAGGACGGCTTGATTCCCATGTACGGGAGTGCAGCCCGTTCTATCATCGCTTGGCCTATGGGGTGCTGCGGAATAATGAAACCGCCGCCGACGTATGCCAACAGGCGTTCCTGCGGGCGTGGCAGCAGCGCGACCGCATTCGTGACTGTGACGCGATTGGGGAATGGCTGGTTCGCGTCGTACTCAATGAGAGTTTCTGTGTCCTGAGGCGAAACCGGGTCGAACGGAAAGCGCTGACGAACCGGGGCCAGACCGGTGGGGATGAACCAGGGCCTGCCGAGCTGGCCGAGAAGCGGGACTTGCTCCTGGCGGCTCTCTCCCAACTGCCCGAGCCTATCCGCGAGATCGTCGTGCTACGGACGATGGAGGGGATGTCGGGCAACGAAGTGAGCCGCCTGCTAAGGGTCAGCCCCTCCGACGTGTCACGCCGCCTGCACGAAGGGCTCGACCGGTTGCGAAAGTTCCTCCATGATGGCGAAATAGGAGGTTAAATGGCGATGACGTGCGATGAGATCCAACAATGTTTTCTCGATCGCTACTGGGACCGCGCCGCGCTGGCCGAAGCCGCGGCGATCTCCGAGCACATGGCCCGCTGCCCGGCCTGCTGCCAGGCTGCGGACGAGTACGATCAGTTGCGCGTGTTGCTGCGAAATCCGGCCCCGATACCGAAGCTCCCAACCGTGGCGCCGGAAGGTCCCTGCATCATCACTCACCATGCCGCTTGGCCACACCGGCCCGCGCGCTGGGGCTGGCCGGCCGCACTAGCAATGTCGTTGCTGATCGCTGTCACAGGCTGGGCCATGTACTTGCGCACGGCGAGCCGGCCCGGAGAGGTCGCCGGAGCCGCGCCATCCTCTGCCGGCACGACGACCGATCCGCTTGGCCAGCCGCCCGATCGCCGTGTGGCCGCCGCACGGCAAGCTGTGCAATGGACAGGTGCCGACGTGGAACGGGAGGTCGGGGTCTTCAGGAATGTGTCGGAAACCTTTGAAGGCCGAACGAGTTGGGTGGCTATGGGCGACCAAGCGGCCGACCTGGGCCTCATGCGCGCCCCGTCACCACACCGCAGAGTGCTCCTCCTGCGACTCATGGTATCCGAGGGCGACCAGACGCGGTCCCGCATGGACCTGGTCATTGTGCCCGGCCAGGACGCCAGTTTGGACGTGCCGTTCGAGCATGGACTGCTGCTCCGCTACCATATCGCCACCACGGCTGAACGTGCTTGCCGGCTCTCACTCTGGGCCGAAGTGCGAACGCCCAACGGCGATGGCGAGACCCTGGCCGCCCTGGCCACACAACTCAGGCCGGTCCCCGGTCAATTGCTCAGTGCCGGCCGTTTGGTCACCTCGTCGGGCGGCTACAACTTAGAGATTTCGTTTCAAGAAAAGGACTTGTCGGGGAATTAACCCATGAACGTCACGAGTACCCTCTTGCTTGTCATGCTCTCCGGCGAGGGTTATTGGTTCGGTGGTCGCGCCGAGACGGTCGAGTTCCAGTGGGACGTCAAACAACCCGCTACCGCGGCGACCGTCACGTGGCGACTGGTCTGCGGCGACGCCCCGTTGGCCTCGGGGCAGGTCGTGCTGCCGGCCAAGGACCGGGCAGGCAAGGTCCAAGTGACGCTGCCGGAAGTCCGCGTGCCGACGGAAATACGGTTCGTCTATCGTGCGGAGCAGGCCGGCCAGGCCACGGCGATTGCCGAGGGAGCGGTAACCATCCACGTCTACCCCAACAACCTTTTGGCCTCAGTCGCTGAAAGACTGAAAGGCAAGCAGTTGTTTCTATGGGACGAGGCGAAAGGGCTGCCGGCCGTGCTCAAGTCCCGGGGAGTGCAGTTCGTACACGTTCGGAGCGACGCGGACCTGCAGTTTGTCAGGCCGGACGTGCTGATCGTCGGCGCCGAGCAGTTAGGCAAGGAAGCGGAGGACCAGGGCAAGCTGCTGAATCTGGCCGCGGCGGGGACCAGCGTGCTCGTGCTCCGCCAGACGCAGCCCGCAAAGCTGGCCGGCTATCCCGTGGCGCGGCGTGTTCTGCCGCCCAAGCTGGCCTGGCAGGCGGACCATCCGCTGGCCCGCCATCTGCGTCTATTCGAGACGCCGGCCCTCGGACCCGACGGATGGGCGATTCGACTTCCGGCCGACGAGGCGGCCATCGAGATCGGCTGGTGGCCGGGTGAAGCGCCGGGTCAGAAGCCAGTGCCGATCGATGCCCTGGTCGTGGTCAAGGCCCTGGGCAAAGGACGAATCGTCCTCTGCCAGATTCCGCTTGGCCCGTGGGAAACGGACCCGCGGACCCAATTGTTCCTGGCCGATGGGTTGGATTATCTGGCATCGCCGGCCGTACCGACGCCGCCACCGAGCCGCCGGCTGCATCCTACCACACCAGCGCAGGCGCCCAAAGTACCCAGTATCGTTTTGCCATGAAACCGATGATTCATCATTTTCTTTCTCAGGAGATCCGCCATGCAATGTATCTTGTTCAGGGGCGTGTTGACTGTGCTTCTCGGGCTGGGCTGCACCAACCTGGTGCTCGCGGCCGACAACACCACGGATAAGGCAACGACGCCTCACAGCGAGGCTGCAAAGGCCCCCGCCA
>JBEKCP010000421.1:0-7196 GCA_050014815.1 Thermoguttaceae bacterium
TCCTTTCAATGGCAAAGGTGGGCGGGGCCCGGCCGATGCGGGCAGGTCGGGTTCTCTTGGCGGACGGCCTGGTTGGAAACGATCGCCGTCCGCGGCAGGTCCAGAACCCCTAACACAACGCTTATTCACCTGGGGTTGGCTGGGGGGCGAGCAAGGTTGTGTCCGAGGTTCTCAGTAAGACCGTTTACCTACGGCCGCCGCCGGAGTCAAATGCCTCTTGGGACGGACGGCGGAGTACGTTGGGGGGTAACGCTTGGTAGGTCCCGCTTGCCGAGCGGGACTTTGCGAAATCCGGGTCCCGCTCGGCAAGCGGGACCTACGGGCTGAACCCCGGGCGCTAGTTAGCGCAGTGGTCCGAAGGGGGTATAATGCTGGCCGGCAAATGGAAGGGATGCCCATGACGGCCGCGCAACCGACAATTCACGAAGTTGACTTCTGCTCGCAGATGGCAGCCGAGGCCAAGGCCCTCATCAGCCAGAATCCAAGCGCTTATCCCTTCAAGGAAGCCCGCATAGAAGGCTACGGGGTGGGCGGCGGCCGCCGAAAACGCAAAGACCTGCGATTCTTCGGCGCCAACGGCAAGCTGGTTCTGTGCGGCGAAGTGAAACTGCCCGGGACACCTGAGGGCCGATCCGCCTTTGCCGACGAACTCATGCAAGACGCCTTCAGCAAAGCGGACAACGCGGGGGTTCGCTACTTTTTCACCTGGAACGTCAACGAGTTTGCGGTATTCGACCGGCGGCTCTGGGACCGGCCGCTGCTTGAGCGGCGTGTGCGGGTCTGGCGCCTGGGGCGCACTCTCGCCAACCCCGCCGCGGTGGCCCGCGAGGACAACCTCAACTTCGTCAAGACGCATTTCCTGCCCGACCTGCTGCGCGACCTGGGCGACGTTCTTTCCGGGCGCCGCGCCGAGTGGCTGCCGCCGGACGACCTGTTTATCCGCTCCCTGGAAAGCCACCTTGATTGGCCCGTGCAGTTGTGCGGCGCGTATATCCTCCAGGAGGCGGCGAAGAACAAGCGTTTCGGCCTCCGCGTCGAGCGCTGGATGACAGACCAGGATTGGACCTTCGTCCGGACGCCGCATGAGGAATGGGCCAGGGCCCTGGACAACATGGCCAAGACCCTGGCGTATGTCTGGGCGAACCGCCTTCTCTTTTACAAGGCCCTGCGGGCTCGATTCCCCGATCTGCCCCGGCTCCAACTGCGGCCGTCGGTAAAGAATTCCGAAGATGCCGTGGCTGCCCTGAACCACTTCTTTCAAGAGGCGGTTGTGCGGAGCGGCGACTACGAACCGCTGTTGATGCCGGAGGCGGCGGATTGGGCCACTACCCTCGTCTTCCAGCCGCCCAATGCCCTGGACGCCTGGCGCGGAATGCTGCGGGGCATCGAATCGGTGGACTTCCGCGAAGTTTCATCCGATGTGGTAGGACGCATCTTCCAGAAACTCATCGGGCCCGACGAACGGCACCGCTACGGCCAGCATTTCACCGGCGATGATCCGGTGGACCTTATCAATGCGTTTTGCATCCATGGTGCGAGCGACACGGTGCTCGACCCGGCCTGCGGGTCGGGGAGCTTCCTTGTCCGCGCGTACTACCGCAAGCGACACCTTGGCACGGATCGCCCCCATTTGGACCTGCTCGGCGAGCTGTTCGGGTGCGACNTGGCGACGCTGAACCTGGCAGCCCGGGAAATCAACGACGAGGCGAACTATCCGCGAATCACCCGCCGGAACTTCTTCGACTTCGAGGCTGACCGGGCGTTCTGCGAGGTTCCCGGCAGCGCCGGCGGCTGCGTTCCGGTGATGCTGCCTGCCCTGGACGCCGTGGTCGGCAACCCGCCCTACGTCCGGCAAGAGAAGGTCGAGAGGAAGGATAAGGCACGCTTCGGGCAGATTTGCGGCGCCGCATGGCCCGGGCTGCGCCTGAGCGGGCGCAGCGATCTCCATTGCTACTTCTGGCCCGCAGCGGCCCGGCTGCTGAAACCGGAAGGCTACTTCGGTTTCCTGACGAGCTCTTCCTGGATGGATGTCGAGTACGGCTTCGCCCTGCAAGGATGGATGCTGCGGCATTTCCGCATCCTGGCGGTGATGGAGAGCGCGGCGGAGCCGTGGTTCGAGGATGCCCGCGTCAAGACGTGCGTGGCGATCCTGCAGCGTTGCGACGATGAGGCGGCCCGCATGGCGAACCGCGTTCGCTTCGTCCGCTTCGCCCGCAAGCTGGCGGACATCATCGGGGTCCCGCCCAGCCGGGACGAAGACGCCCGCCAGGCCGCGATGGACGCCCTGCGCGAGCGAATCCTCAACGCTGACGGCGAGCACCAAGACGAAGACCTGCGCATCATTATCAAGGCGCAAAGCGACCTGTGGGCCGACGGCGTGCGCGCGGGGGCAATTCTCGGGGCCGCTGTTGCAGCGGAGGGCCCGGACGAACCGGAAGACGGCGGGGCGGACGAAGACGCCGGGGCGGCCGAATCGCCGGAAGTGACCGCGATGAACGGCATCCGTGGCCAGGAGGCGAACGAGTACCGCGCGGGCAAGTGGGGCCGTTACGTCCGCGCCCCCGATTTTTACTTCGATGTTATGCGCCGGTTCGGCGACCGGTTCGTCGCTTTGGGCGAGGTGGCCACCATCCGCCGGGGAATCACAAGCGGCTGCGATTCCTTCTTCATGCCCAATGACATCACTGCGGACTTGTTGGCCAGGCACGGTAGCGACCACGACTTCCGGAGGCACGCCGGTGGTGCGCCGCGGAAGGATGTCGAGTCAGGCAAAGTGCGGATAATCAAAGCGGGCGACGGGAGCGTCCACCCCGTCGAAGCCAAGTACCTGGCCGCCGAGGTTCACAGCCTGATGGAGGTGGATCGGCCGGCAGTGCGGGCCGCCGACCTGGACCGCGTTGTCCTAATGGTCGGCGAGCCGATGGACAAGCTGAAGACGAAATCGCCCTGGGTCTGGCGATACCTCCGCTATGGGATGACAGCGACGTTCGCATCCGGGAAGTCAAAGCCGGTCCCCGTCCCCAAGCGGTCAACATGCGCTGCCCGCGATCCGTGGTACGACTTGACCGGACTGGTGCGGCCGGGCATCGCGTTTTGGCCGAAGATTCAGAAATACCGTCACATCGTACCGACCAACGATGAGGCGGTGATTTGCAACTGCAACCTGTATGATCTGCACCCGGATACCCTGAGCCCGGTTCAGAAGAAGGCGTTGTTTGCGGTACTCAATTCGACGCTTGTTGGCTTGTTCAAGGCGTTCTACGGACGTTTTGCAGGCACGGAGACAACCCTGAAAACGGAGGTAGTGGACGTAACGCTTATGGAGATACCCGACCCGCGCAGGGGCGACGCGGGAACTCTCAGGCGACTGGCCGCGTGCTTTGACGCCGTCAAGAACCGAGCAATCGGTCACTTCGTCGAATCACAGTTGCTCGATTGCCACTCGCCCCGGCGCGCTCGCCGACTGGCTGATGGTCCGCTGATGTACGCCGCGGAGCTAAGGGAGCCCGACCGCATGGCGTTGGACCATGCAGTGTTTGAGCTGCTTGGGGTGGATGACGCGGAAGAGCGGGCCCGGTTTGTGGCCGCCCTACACCGCGAAACGGCTTTGTACTTCCGGGAAGGGCGGGTGGTCGAACTACAAGCGATGGAAAACCGCGCGAAGGCGCAGAACGGCAGATTCCGGGTTCACGACCTGGCGGCGGACATTTGGGACGCGGCCGAACTGGAAGACGCTACGCCAATGGCCGAGTGGGTCGGCCAGCAGACGGAGTCCAATTCATTGGCAATCCTTCTCGACGAGCGGCCGGCCGCACTCTCCAAGGACCTGATGTTTCTCCCGAATACCGTTTATTTCGGCAAGGGACGAAAGGGGCAAATCGACTGCCAATCGCGGGGGCAGGCGGAACTCGTCGTCCGCCTGGCAAATCTTGGCGTACACGGGCAGGTGAACCTGCCTGCCGACCTCGGGCCTTCCCTAAAAGTGCTGGAGCGCGTTGACCGCCGCGTCGAGAGGGCCAGGGCAAGATTCAAGGAACTGGCTGAAAGCCGAACGGGAGACGAGCGCGTCCAGGACCAGCTTATGGAAGTGTTGGAACGCTGGTTTGTTGTCGGCCGGCAGGCGGCCAAGCCCGACGCGGCGGCAGAAACCGACGAGACCGAGGCGGGCGGGGGGAGCGTCCAATAGTATGTTGCGGCGTGCGCCGGGGCGGCCAGAATTGCCGTGAGACCGAGCGCGGCAAGAACCGGCAAGGGCCGCCAGTGCAGCGGCCTTCGAGAAGCACGACAGCCGGAAGTGCCGCGGGCGTTCTTCATGGGAAGGAAGCAGGCCACGGATTTCACGGATAACGCGGACGTTTTGGTAAGGCACAGGCCATAGCGCCGGCATCGCCTTATCCGCGGAATTCGCGTCATCCGCGGTCAATCACTCCAGACGGCTAAACAGTTACCAGGAGTTATAGTCCACGCACGGAACGGCCATTATTATAGTTACCCGCACCGGTGGCCGCAACTTATCACCCGAAAAGAGGGTGGGATTGTCCGGTACCCCGTAGGTCCCGCTCGGCAAGCGGGACTTTGCAGCCGTCCGACAACAACTTCCGAATTTCCGGGGCAAGCCCCTCACCCCCTGCCCCTCTCCCGATGGGAGAGGGGGATTTGGTGGGAGGTTGCCCGCCTCCCCCGCGAAACGGGGTCCCGCTCGGCAAGCGGGACCTACCAGTCGGCTATTCGGCCGCGGCGAAACAGGCCACCGTGCCGTCGCCGGCCACGACCGTCACGCGGCCGGCGGCAACGGCGATCCCGCCCTGAATCGCCTTGGCGGCAAGGGGCAACTCCTGGCGGAGCTTGCCGTCGGCCAGGTTCAGCAGTTGCAGGTGCTGGTCCATGCCGATCACTACGGCATCGTCGGCCACGGCCAGGGCCGAGATCCGGGTGTTCACTTTCCCGCCCAGCCCGGTCTCGTTTTCCCAGACCACCTCGGCTTTCTTTTCGCCTCCCTTCATCCGGCGGAGAACTGAATCGCCGGATCCGCCGCGGCCGCCTATGCTCGTTGCGCCCCCGACCATGACGAAGTCGGCGCCGTGTACGGCATACATCTTGGCCAGGGTGCCGGAGTAGGAGTTCAGCTTGTACCCGTTCATGAAGCCCAGTCGGTTGAGCAGGCCCTGGTTGCCGGGCACCAGCGCGGCGGCGGCGAGGTTGGGCTTGTACGGCGCGAACCCCTGATCGGTCCGCTGGAAGTACAGCCTCGGCATCAGGAAGCGGTCGCCGTCCATCACGGCGATGCTGTTCATGCCGGTGGAGATCTTCGGGGCGGAGCTGTCCGGCGCCGGTTTGAGGTCGTCGCTCCCTACGCGGCCGTGATGGAGGACCTGGCCCGCCATGTCCAACTGCCACCACCACAGGCCGCCGTCAGTGTCGCTGTGGCGGCCGGCGAAGGCGTAGATGCCGCGGTCGTCGGCGTTCACGCTGCCCAGCACCGGCCAGGGCGATTCGAGTTGGCCGTCGGCGGCGATCAGTTCGCGCCGGGGGGCGCAGAGGAAACGCCAGACCAGCCCGCCCGTGTCGCGGTTGAGCGCGTAGAGCCAACCGTTGCGGGTGCCCAGCAGGACCAGGCCGTTGTAGATGGTCGGGGCGCTGTCGATGCGGCCGTCGACCGCGGCGCGCCAGCGCTAGGCGCCGCTGGCCGGGTCGAAGGCCGCCACCTGCTGGCGGTGCGACAGGCCCACCACCGCGACGCCCTCGGCCACGCTGGGCTGGGTCACGGGCCCTTGGGCGAACCAATGGTCGTTCCAACTGCGGGCCAGCAATTCGGCCGGTGGATCGCCCGCCGGGCTGGCCGTCCAAAGCGGTTTGAGCTTGCCGGGGAGTTTCTCCTCGGTCCAGGCGGTGCGGCGATTATCGCGGAGGTACATCGGCCAGCCGGGGCCGGCCTTGGCCGGCGCGGCGGTCGCTTCGCCCCGCTCCAGGCGGTGGCCGCTTTCCTCGCCGGCAAAACGCCGCGCGTGGAAGGCCATGCTCCCCGGCAGATAGGGTTGGCAGAAGCAGTGGTTGGGGGTGATGTAGGTGAGGCCGTTGGCCGGGAAGGCGCCGACGTCGCAGGTCGTCCGCGCTACGTCGGTGTGGAAGACCTTCGGCTCGCCGGTGGCCGCGTAGGTCGTCAGCGATCCGAAGAGCCAGTTGGGCGAGGCCCGAAACGCGGTACACCCGACCGGGCGATCCATCCTGGCGTACGGCAGGGCCGCCTCCTTCGCGTTGCCCGGATCGGCAATCGACATCGAACCAACCAGCGAGACAATGGTCGTGCGCCAGAGGCGATCGCCGACCGCAATCGACTTCATCGAAGAGTGGCCCGCCCCATATCGCCCGCCGTCATAGACGCTGTTGATCCCGTAATAGGTTTCGCGGCCGTCGCGGGCATCGACCAACAGGAGCATGGTTCGGCCTGCCGCGTTGGCGATGTCCCTTGCGAGCGGTTTGCCATCGCTGTCGAGGATCGGTTTTCCGTGCTTGTCCTGGTTCTCTCCTCCGCGGATCGTCAGCGCCAGTTGACCGGCGGCGGGCACCATGTTGTAGGCGGCAGCTTCGTGGCGGCCTTGAGGCCAGTCGAAGGTCCAGCCAGGCTTGCCGTCGGCCAGCCCGAACGCCCGGATCCGCTTGACCACCGACATCGGCCAGTGGGTGTAGCTCATTGACGCGGCGGCTCGTCCCTCGACGACATAGAGCGTCGGGCCGATGACGACGGGGTGCATCCAGACCATTCCCGACTCGGCCTTGGCCCCCCACAGCCGCTTGCCGCTTGCCGCTTCGAGCACCGCCAGGTCGTCGCCGGCCTTCTGGATCATGGTGCCGTCGGCGGTCAGCGACGTGGTGAAGTCGCCGCGCTTCCCGTGGAATTCAGCGGCCAACTGCTTGGCCTGCTCGGGACTGGCGGGCTTGGTGGTCGGAAGAATAAAGGTCAACCCTTCGCGGTACTCCAGCACCGTCTTGCCGGTGCGGAGATCCAGCGCCGCCAGGCACGGTGCCGGCGGGCCGCTCTCCGGCGACGCCGTATAGACGTAGACCCGCTGGCGGTCGGCCATCAGGGCATAGCGGGTGGCCGGCGCCATGTCGGCGCGTCGCCACAGGGGCAGGCCGCTCCAGGCGTCGCGGGCCATCAGGGCGGGCGGGCCGCCGTCGGTCGTCGGGCTGCCGTC
>JBEKCP010000422.1:0-5515 GCA_050014815.1 Thermoguttaceae bacterium
GCTGGACCCGGCGCTGGACGTCGGTCTCCAGGACGCCGAAGGCCGCCTCGTGCCGCTGGAGGGTCATCATGAGGGCGTGGAACATCCGCTTGGCAGTGTAGTAGTTCATCACGATCCGCTGGGTGACGACGATGGGCTCGGTGGGCGTCCCCATCGGCTGCTGGTTGAGGCCGAAGTCCACGATCATCTCCTCGGGAGTGCCGGTCACGCGGCAGA
This sequence comes from Thermoguttaceae bacterium, assembly GCA_050014815.1. Lineage (GTDB taxonomy): Bacteria > Planctomycetota > Planctomycetia > Pirellulales > Thermoguttaceae > JBEKCP01. Next base: position 217 of record JBEKCP010000422.1, read on the forward strand.
AATTCGAATAAAGCGGAGTGGTCTTCGTGTCGTCGATCTGGATCTGGGCACGCTGCTGAGCATCCTGGGTGGGAGTCTCTTGCGCCGGAGCGTTGGGTTCGGCCATGGGGCGTTCCTCGTTTTCGAGAGGGTGTGTGATTGGGTTAGGATTCCATTACGGCAGGCCCCGCGGGTCTGCCTGCAAGAATGGGTTGTACACCGACACGCTCGACAGAACCAGGGGGGGCTGGGCTGAACAGCAAGGCAGGCATCGAGAAGCTGGGCTGGGGAATCCCTCGAAAACCGGGGAAACGATCGGCTTATCTTGCGCCATGGAGGGGGTGCGCTTACCCAATGTGAATTCATACCGGAGACGAGTATCAAAAAGAGGTGTTGCTGGCGACCTGCTTAACAGTTCGTTGATGAGTTGCTGGTCTCAACGTGGGCCTATCCGTGGAAGGAAACGATTACATTGCTCTACAGCGCGGTCCATTAGGCAACTCGTTTCGGAAGGACCAGCGTGAAGGTTGTTCCCTCTGGGACGCGACTGGTGAAGGAGACCCTTCCGCCCAGGTAGCGCTCGCCGAAGAGTTTCATGCTGTAGGTCCCGATCCCACGTCCGGGCTGTCCTTTCGTGGTGAAGGACCGCTGGAAGACCTGGAGCTGGACGCCATCGGACATGACCTGGTCGTTGTGGACAGTGAAGAGAACCTCGTCGCCGCGTTCGGTACAGGCGATCGACACGGCGCCGCCTGGGGGCGTGGCCTCCAGCGCGTTCTTGAGCATGTTGCCCAGGACCCGCGAGAGAAGCTGGCCATCAGTGACGACCAAGCCGTCCCACACCTCGCGCAACTGGATGGCTCGGTCGACCGCCGCGGAGTGGCGGAGATACTTCAATTGTAGCTCCTCCAGGGTCGGCCGGGTCCGGAGGGGGCGAGGCAGGGGCTGCAAGTCGCCCGATTCGGCCTGGACGAGGTCCCGGTGGACCTGGATTGCGTCGATCAGTTGGTCGGCCAGGATTGCTATCTCCTCGCAAGATTCCCGGTCCGCCGCCGGTTCGTCCAGGATGTAACGGGCGTACCCTCGGATGCACCCGGCCGTGTTCAGGATGTCGTGGAAGACGGTCCGCTGGAGGGCCATGAGCCGCTTGAGGGGGCCGATGTCCTCGGCCGTAGCGATACAGAAGCTCTCCCCGCCCATTGGCAACGGCGTGACGGTCACCTTCAGGTCCAGGGCCTTCAGACCTTTGGGGCCGTCGACGAGAATACGGCATTCGCGGACGGACTGACGGTTCTGGTTCTGGCTTTCGAGGATGGCCTGGACGGCCCCGCACCAGGCACAATACGGTCCCGTGCCGCATTGGTCGGGGCCTAGGTCTGCCCGAACGCACCCCAGCGCCTCCCCAAGTCGCTTCCCCAAGATGTCGGAAATCGTCACATGAAGCATCCCCAACAAGGTCTGATTGGCGGCGACGATCTGGCGATTCGCATTGACCACCATCACCAGGGTCGGCATCGCGTCGAGCGATTCCACCAAGGGTGAGGCCGACTCCAGCAACCGTGTCTTGTTGCGGAACGCTTCTTCAGTGTCCCGACCCGCCGGGGCAAAGTACGTCTCGAGTCGCCGGAAGTCATTCATGGTAGTACGTCAAGCAGGAAAGACCACGGATCCGGAAACTGTCTCCAGCCGGGGCCTTACGGAAGGGCTTCACCCTGCCATGGTACAGTTGAGTAGGTCCAGAAAAGTCCCGCGCGCTTCCAACCAAGGAGGGGTGAACGAAACCAGAACTTCAACATCAGATAGCAGCCAACGTCTGTCGACCGGCCGAAACGAAGGTCCGCTTGCACGTCCGCAAGTTGAATGACGGTGGCCAGTTGTGGTTCGGCGGAGTATTCTGACCCTACGCGCTGCCGCCATTCGGCACCACGCCCACGAGGCTCCACTACGAAGTCGGCGACCATTCATCAGCCCACCTCTTTGTATAGCGGGGCAACGGTTTGGCAGACCAGGTACTCCAAGTCGCCGGTTCGCAGGGAGGATAACAGGCAACGCTCTCCCCCCTTGGGTTCTACGGGCGCCTCCGTGCGCGTCCATAGATATTAGACTCACCACAGGGCCGGATCTTGGGTCGCCCGGACAATTTCTCTGCAAGGGCACTGTTGACAATTCGGGCTGTGAACGTTGCCCGACCTTGCGACACCCCCGGCACCACTCGGCTAAACCCACTCATAAGAACTATGACCTTGTTATTTTCACGGGCCCTGTTAACTGGCCCGACCACCATCCAGCGTGGTCGTCATAGAGTTTGTCTCCAGGGGAATCCTGAGGCACCGTATCTGAAGGGATCGCTGGCCCGGCTGAGCCCCGGCTAGATGCTGTAGCACATCCGTCTTTCCCGGCAGGGCGCAGGAAAGAACATGCCGCCGCTTACTCACTTGGCCGGCGCTCGCGTCACCAGCTTCGGCAGCATCCGCTCGGCCAGAAGGGCGCCGGCCTCCTGGAGGGCGGTCTTCGCCGCGATCTGCTCGGTCAGGTCGACAGCCACGGTCGTCTGGCGATCGACGGCCACGATCTGGCCCGTGGCCTGGTCGATCGCCTTCACCTCGACTCGGGCCTTCACGGAGATCAGGTTGCCGGCCCGTACGGCGAATTCGCTCAGGGCCTCGCCCTCGATCCGGATGTCGATCTCCTTCTTCGATCCTTCCTTGGGGTCGATCAGCTTGAAGCCGGTCTCCTTGCAGAACAGCCCGATCTCCGTTTCGGCCGCCGGGTCGATCTGGATCAGGGCCATCACGTGCCGTTCGGGGATCCGCACGCTGACGGTGGGCCGCTTGCCGTCGCCGAGCTTCTTCTTCAAGGCGGCGATGCGGTCGTCCCGCGAGACCGGCTTGGCCACCAGGTCGTCGGCCCGCTGGACCACCGTCTTGCTGATCTCCTTGCCCAGGTCTTCGACCAGCTTGCCGAGGTCGTCCCGCACGCTCCCTTTGACCGAGGCGCCGACGACCCGGCTCGTCTCCGTCCCGATGATCTTGGCCACGAGGTACAGGGAGCCATCCACCTGGAGCACCGAGCCGGTGATGAGGAGCTTGGCGCCCGTGAGCTGGCCCACTTTCGTGGCCTGCTCCGGGTTGACCAGGCCGGAGAGATTCAACTCGTGTTCCGCCAACACCTTGTGGATGTCCTCGCGGTCGACGAGCATCAGCGAGGGATCGGCTGCCAATTGGGCGAAGAGCAGATCTGTCACCTTGCTTCCCTGGTCCTTGACGTCCCGGCCGCGTTCCTGGAAGGGCAGCACCGCGGCGGGGTAGACCCGGACTCTCTTTTCGTCCTTGTCGGCCGCCCGGGCAGGCAGCCCGGAGGACAGAATCACCACGATCGACAGGGCGATGTAGAACGAGAGAGTTTTCATCAGTCTTCCCTTTCCTCTTGGGGCAGTAGAACCGAGAGCTTCTCGGTGGTAAGCCGAGTGAACAATTCGGACAGCAGGTAGCGGGGGGCCGGGCCGGCATCCCATTGGCGGATGATTCCGAACCCGCAAATAATGAGGAGCCGGCCTCGCGGGGCCGGCCAACGGACTTCCAGCCAGGACCAGCCGCGCAGGTCCTTGGCCGCTTCGATGACGACCTGGCCGCGGTCGCTCTTGACCATCAGCCGGCTGGAAGTGATTTCCCCCAGGGGCGGCCATGCGACGAAATCCAGGCGTTTGTCCAGTTCCTGGATAACATCCTCGCGCCGCAGCGAGAGGCGGCTCGGGGCCGGCAGGTCCGCCTCCTCGGCGCCGGGCAGCGCGATCGCGCCTTCGCCGGGGGCCAGGCAGAGCACCGGCACACCGCGCGCGGCTGTTTTCACGATTGTCTTGCCCAGCGAGCGGTAATCTCTCCACGCCGTCCCCTCGCCGATCACGAGCAAACCCTCGCGGAGTTCGTCCAGCGACGCCGTGTTCTTAGTGAAGTGGAAGGGGATGCCGGCCTTCTCGAACCGATCGGCCGTCTTCCCCTCGGGATCGAACAGCGTGATTCCCAGATCCTTGAGCCACCGCGTGCGGTCCGCGAAGGGATTGGGGGGGAAGATCCAAATCTTCTTGACGTGTTCGGCCGCAGGCTTTTGACCGCCCGCCTTGTATGCCGCGATGCTGAGCTGGGATTCCAGAATCACCCCCTCTTTTACCTCTGGCACCTTCAAGGCCACGGTGGCTTCGGCCACGTGCTCTGCGCTGGCCACCAGCGGCAATTGCCCACGCTGGATGGTTCGCCGGTTGACCGAAAGGGACCACTCGATCCGGCCTTCGAGGGCCTGCGTTGTGCGGACGGTGTAGTGGAACTTGACCTCGGAGCCGCCGAGGACGCCGGCCCATTTTTCGACGGGCTCGATGGCCGTGTCTTCCGCGGCCGGGACCGCAGCAGGCCAAAGAAGGCACCCCAGGCTTGCCACGACCGCCATGCTCAAGGTTCTCATCGTCATCCTCGCATTCTCCGGGCGGTCCGGGTTCAAGGGGTTTTCAATTCCACGCGGTAGACTCCCTGCTGGGTGGATACCAGCAAGCCATAATGATTGCTGAGAGAGACCTGAGAGAAGTCGGGCTCGACACGCCCCCCCGGCATATCGCATTGCAAGCGGCGCAAAGGCCCCTTGGGACCGGGAGCCAGGTAGTAGCCCGGCCCCAGCAGGTGAAAGTTTCCCTCGAAGAAGACGCACGCGCTCCGGGGCCAGGCGTTATTGATCAATTCCTTCTTGAAGTCGGGGAAGCCGACTCGATACAGCGTGTTGGGATTGCCAAGCTTAGGTTGCCAGTACAGCGCATCGCCGTGGCTGAGCGACGGACAGGGGCAGCCGGAGAGCGCCGAGGTCACCGATTTGCTCTCCGGATCGACGATCAGCGGCCCGGGGCCGGAGAACGGGTCCGGGCCGTGCCGGCCGACGACGACCCGCTGCCGGGCCGGCTCCCCGGCGGCGGCCGGCGCCGTGAGGGTTGTTACGAACGTGATCGGCTCGGCCAGTTTCGGCGAGTGGCGTTCGGGCGAGTTGTCGTTCCAGTCGAACGTGCCCGGCGTCGCGCGGGCCTCGTGGATCACCTCCAGTTTCATGCCCGTGCTCGGGTTGAACGTGGCCAGCGCTACCCACAGGCGGCCGAAGTAGCCGGCCAGGCAGACCTTGCCCGGCCCAAGCGGCGCGACTCCGCAGGAGGTCGAAGGCGGCAGGCCGCTCTCGGGACCGAATGTCCGGACCTTCGCTTGCTTCGGCTCGATCACCGCCAAGGGCCCTTTCTCTCCGGCGTTCAGGACCCACACGTATCGCCCATCCCAGCACATTTGGCTCTTGA
>JBEKCP010000423.1:0-5501 GCA_050014815.1 Thermoguttaceae bacterium
AAAATGTAAAATGGAAACTGCCTCACCGCGCAGACAATCCGGCGACGCACCGCATTTTGACTTTTGCATTTTACATTTCTCATTTTGCCTTCTCCCTCCGCTCGTAGCCGCCGACGGCCTCGTTCCAGACCAGGCCCGTCCGGTCGTAAGGCTCGCGGACGGCCGGCGGGCTATCGAAATTGTCGTGCGGCGGCGGCGAGGAACATTCCCACTCCAGCGTGGCGCCGCCCCACGGGTTGGCCGGCGCCCGGCGGCCGCGGCAAAGCGAGTGGATGAAACACCCGGCGATCAGCACCAGCGCGAGAAACTGCACCAGCGCCCCCACGCTGGAGAGCACGTGGTTGAGCTCGAACGGGGGCTTATAGGTGGCGCTGCGCCGCGGCATGCCGTGCGTCCCCAGGATGAACTGCGGGAAGAACGTCAGGTTGAAGCCGAGAAAGAGCAGGAGGCAGCCGATCTTGGCGACCCTCTCGCTGAACATCCGCCCCGTGATCTTCGGCCACCAGTAATGGAGGCCGCCGATGAACATGAACATCGCGCCGCCGATCATCACGTAATGGAAATGGGCCACGACGAAGTAGGTGTCGTGGACGTGAAAGTTCGTCGTCAGCGTGGCCAGGAAGAGGCCGGTCAGACCGCCGATCGCAAAGAGGAACAGGAAGCACAAGGCGTAGCACATCGGGCTGGCCAGCACGATCGAGCCCTTGTACATCGTCGCCAGCCAGTTCCAGACCTTCACCCCCGACGGGATCGCCACCGCCATCGTCAGCGCGCTGAAGATCGCGTTCAGGGGGCCGGACTGGCCGTTGGGGAACATGTGGTGGCCCCACACCAGGAAACCGATCAGCGCGATGGCCACGCTGCTGGCGGCCACGAAGCGGTAGCCGAATATCTCGCGGCGGCAGAAGGTGGCGATCACCTCGCTCATCACGCCCATCGCCGGCAGGATCATGATGTAGACGGCCGGGTGCGAGTAGAACCAGAAGAAGTGCTGGAACAAAAGCGGGTCGCCGCCGTAGTACGAATTGAAGATGCCGATATGGAACAGCCGCTCGAGGATCAGCAGCAGGAGCGTGATGCCCAGCACCGGCGTGGCGGCGATCTGGATCACCGCCGTGGCGTAGAGACCCCAGAGGAAGAGCGGCACCTTGTCCCACACCATCCCGGCCGGGCGGAGCTTGTGGATCGTCACGATGAAGTTGATCCCCGTGAAGATCGAGCTGAATCCGATGATGAAGGCCCCGGCCACCAGCGGGATGACCGCGCTGGAGGTCTGCGTGCTATAGGGCGTGTAGAACGTCCAGCCCGTGTCCACCGCGTTGATGAGGATCGAGACCACCGCGAATAGGGCCCCGATCACGAACAGGTAATAGCTCCACAGGTTGAGCCGCGGGAAGGCGACGTCCTTGGCCCCGAGCATCAGCGGCAGCACGAAGTTGCCCAGGGCGGCGGGCGTGCCGGGGATCAGCACCAGGAAGATCATCACGACGCCGTGCAGCGTGAAGAGCTGGTTGAAGGGCTTGTAGACCGAGAGGTCCTGGTTCGTCTCGGTCATGTGGAACAGGACGCCCTCGGGCCGCAGGAGCTGGGTGCGGATCAGCAGGGCGAAGAGGCCGCCCAGCAGGAACGCGGCCAGGACCGTCAGGAGGTACATGACGCCGATCCGCTTGTGGTCCAGCGTGAAGGCCCAGGAAGCGATGCCCCGGCCGTGCGTGAGGTAGTTGTCTTCGGGGCCGGCGTCGCCGGCAGACGGCATGTCGCTATGAATCTCGATCACTGATCGTCATCCTCTTCCTGCGTATCCGTGTCTGGGCAAGACCGTCAGACGTGTTCTGTAGAAAGGCTGCTCTCAAGAGTAACAGTTCAGTCTTCAGGGTTTTCGCGCAAAGGCGCCAAGCCGCCAAGACGCAAAGCAAGACTCGATCTTGATCATCATCTCAATCTCTTCTTTGCGCCTTCGCGGCTTGGCGCCTTTGCGTCAGATCTACTACCGCACGGCCCTGCAGATCTCCGGGTTTCGATCGTCTCAAAGCTGATGGTGGTACGTCCTTCATTTCTTCTTGTTTTCCTTGGCCTCGGCCGGCACGGGCATGGGGCGATAATACTTGGGCGTGTAGCCCGGGCCGTTGCCGTCCAGGCTCTTGATGTATTCGACCAGCGCGGTCAGTTTTTTCTCCTTGTAGCCCGAGCCGCTAAAGCGATCGGCGAAGGGCTGCATGATGTTCTGGTATCCCCGGACGATCTTCGCGCCGGGGTCGAGGATCGACTCGCGGAGGTAGGCGTCCCACGTCGCGTCGCTGTCGTCGGGCGAAAGCTTGAAGCCCGGCGGCACCGAGAACTGCTCTTCCCGCTTGTAGAGATCGACCCAGGTGGGCCCCTCGCTTAGCTTGCCTTTGTGCGTGTCCGGATCGCGCTCCACCGAGTGGCACTGGCTGCAGCCGTTGGACTTGTACAGCTTCGCCCCCACCTCGGCATACGGCAGCGGCTTCTTGGTCGCCGGATCAACGAAAATGTTCGAGAGGGCCGCCATCCTGGCCGAATAGGCGGTCTCGTCGAGGACCTCGACGTCGGCCGTCATCCGCGAGTGCCCGTTGCCGCAATACTGGCTGCAGAAGGCGTAGTAGGTCCCCAACTCGGTCGGTTGGAACCAGAGCTGCTCGGTCCGGCCCGGCACCGCGTTCTTCTGGACGCGGAAGGCCGGAATATAGAGCGAGTGCAACACGTCGGCCGAATGAAGCTGGACGATCACCGGGCGGCCGACCCGCAGGTACAGGTTCTCGCTCGTCGCGCCGTTGGGGTAGGTGAACGAGAAGGCCCATTGCCGGGCCTCCACGTCGAGCACGTCGGCCTCCGACGGCGGCGTGTCGAGGTCCAGGAAGCCCCGGAAGCCCATGATGAATAGGACGGTCACCGTCGCCACCGGAATGGCGGTCCAGACGATTTCCAGCCACGTGTTGTGGGTCGGCCCGTGCCGGTCCTCTCCCTCCTTCCGCCGGCGATACATGAGGATGAACAAGAGCATCAAGCCGACCACGACGAGGAAGAAGAACGTGGCGGTGTAGAGCACCGTGTAGAACACCACGTCGTGCCGCTGGGCCGACGTCGATGCGGCGGGCTCCAGCCAGAACGTCGATTGGGCCAGGAGATTCGGGCGCATAGATGTCACTGTAGGTCTTCCGGAAATCGGTGTCGTTCGAGTTCGTTTAGCGGGCGGGCTTGCCCGCCGGTAGCGGACGGCAAATCCCGCGGCGGGCAAGCCCGCCCGCTAAACATCAACACCCCACCTTCTTCCTCCGCACGTCGCGATAAATCAGTGTGCCGATGACCGTGCCGAGCACCACGACGCTCAGGATCGCCGCCACGTTCACGATGGCCACCGCCGCCCAGGTGTACTTGCCCTGGACCGGATCATAATGGATTAGCCCGCAGGACAGGGCCGCGCCGAACAGCCGCGAGCCGATCTTCCCCTCCGAGGCGAAGACCAGCGAGTCGTGGAGCACGTCGGGATCGAACTGGATGCCCCGGAGGACCTGCGAGACACGGCCGTCCGGCGTGCAGGCGTAGATCCCCGCCTGGTGCATGTACATTTCGCCGGCCGCGTCGAGCTTGTAGCCGAAGCCGATCGCCTCCCCGAGCCTGCGGGCGGCCGACGGATCGCGGCTGGTCAGGAAGTGCCAGGCGGGGGCCGCTTCAGGCTTGCCCAGCATCTTGATGTATTTCGCTTTCTGGAGCGCGGCGTCCGCCGGGCCGTCCCGCGGATCGAAACTGACCGTAACGATCTCGAAGTCCTTGCCGGCTTGCAAACTCAACCGGCCGAGCGAGCCGGCCTCGTTCTCGAGCGTCTTGCCGCAGAGAAAAATACACCGGTAGAACACCATGTTCAGGAGCGCCGGCCGGTCCTTTTGGAAGAAATCGCCCAGCCGGACCGTCCGGCCCTCTTCGTCCTGGAACTCGAGGTTCAACGGGATCTGGGCGTTGGGCTTGCTGGTGATCGTGGCGCCCTCGAAGCCCTGCGGCGGGGGTTCGTCCTGTTGGGCGGCCGCGGGCTGCGCGAAGACGGCCGAGAGAAGTATTGCCAAGCGTGAGACCATAACAACGATATCGGGTCGAAACTGCAAGTATTTCACGCAAAGGCGCAAAGGCGCAAAGACGCAATTGAACAGGAGGAGGATGGCAGGACTGCGTGCCATTCTGCACTCGGAACTCACATCTTGTCCTTTGTGTCTTTGCGTCTTTGCGTCTTTGCGTGAATACCTCTTCCAGACAACGTTCCTGAAGTGGGGGGCGCAGATCGCCCGCTCAGTGCGATTCCACGGGAGACCGCGGGAACGAGAGATACGGTTCATGGTTGCCCTCCCCCTTTCGCCGAGTCCTGCTCGACGGCCATCTCCCGCACCACGACCTCCATCGCCCGTTGGATCGGGATCGCCCGGGTCCCGGCCTCGCGGTTGAGCCACCGGTAACTGTTGATTTGGGCCTGTTGCTCCAGGAGTGCCTGGCCCAGCGGGGTCTGCGGGTCGGTGGCCGGCAGGGTCCTTTCGGCGGTCAGTTCCGCCTTGCCGGCATAGAACCAGGCCTGCAACAGGATGGCGATCAGCACCACCACGACGGCGATCAGGGCGCCGACGAGGGCCAGCATGGGAATACTGACCTCGTCCCGCTCGACCGGCAGGTCTTGCTGGGCTGTTCCCGGATGGTGCGAATAACTCATGGCTTTTTCAACTATTCTCGAACGCCAACGATTCGTCCAGCCGCGGGTCGCCGACCGGCGCCAGGGGCGCGCAGGCCAGGAGCCGTGCGGTGCTGATCAGGTAGAGACCTCCCATCCCCGCGACCAGCCCCAGGACGACGCCCAGCGACAGCGGTTCCAGCGGCTCGGCCGCGCTTGGCATGACCAGCCAGAACATGTCCAGCAGGTGGGCGGCCAGCAGCCATACGGCCCAGAACCCGAGCACCTTCAGGTTCCGCTTCGCATGACGCGAAAGGAGGCCGAGGAACGGGATCAGGAGCTGCACTGCCACCAGCGCGATCGAAACCCATGCCCAGGGCCCGATCTGCCGGACCATGTAGAACTGCGTCTCCTCCGGCATGTTCGCATACCAGATGAGCATATACTGGCTGAACGCAATGTATCCCCAGAAGAAGACGAAGGCGAACAGGAGCTTGCCCAGGTCGTGGTAGTGCTCGACGGTGACGGCCCGGCCCAATCGCCCGTTGGCCCGTAGCCACAGGGCCAATAGCGTAATCGCCGCCAACCCGGCCAGGACGCTGCCGATGAAGAAGTAGACGCCGTACATCGTCGAGGACCAGCGGGGGTTGAGACTCATCACCAGGTCGAGCGAAGCGAACGTGGCCACCAGAGCGAGCGCGATCATGCCCGGCGCGGAAATGCGCTCCATCCTGAGCGTGAGCCGGGGGTCGCCGCTGGCGTCCTGGCGGATCGAGCGGCTGCGGAGGTACCAGGTCAGGCCGCCCAGGATGGCGAAGTAGGCGACAAGTCG
>JBEKCP010000424.1:0-5486 GCA_050014815.1 Thermoguttaceae bacterium
CGTCCCGTTCCCTTTAATCCCCCTTGTGCGTCAGAAGCCCATAAGGGCCATAAGAGCGAATAGGATGATCGGAATAAGGATACCGACAAGTGTCGCAAACGATGCGAGGCGCGCGCGCCCCTTCCAAAATAGGACGCTCGAAATACTCCAGGCGGCGCCAGGGCCAAGATACAAGGAGCAACCGGCGCAGACGTCCAGGAGGTTGATGTAGTCCAGCAGCCCCCTCGATGCTCTGTACGTTATTACAAGAACCGAAAATACGCCCACTGCGCTGGATGACAACCCCAACATGAGCGTCAGGGCCGCGGGAATCACCCGCCACCAGCCTCGTCTCGGCGCGCCGGCGTTTCGGGCCATTGCGGCCCCTGCGACCTTACGAGGGGGATTTTGCGGGTTCGGACCGAGGTTCGACATTGCCGAGCGCCAAATTGCGAGTTAGGTTGAGGCCCGAGCGACGTACGCGCCGAAGCGGCGACGAAAAAGCGCCACCCACCTGAAATCTCCTCGTGTGCGAATGTCGGCCTCCTTCTTGCTCCGGCACATTAGGTCAATCTCAAGGAGCTAACGCGGGCTTATTGATGAGCCTGCCAGGGTCCACACTTCGGGTACATTTTGTCCAATTCGGCGGTCCACTTGGCGAAGTACTCGGCGCGCATTTCCGACCCGTAGCCCATGAGGGCCGGGGGGTCGGCAGCGTACTCGACATCCGCGCCGGTAAGCCAAGGCTTGTAAAAGTGATGGCCCGGGTGAGTAATGTCGAGGAGGTGGCCAAACTCATGCGCGGGCACGTAATAGGGCCCCTGGCCAAACCCGTTGTATTGGGTGAAGTTATAATCAGACGGGTCGTCCGACAGATACATAGTCGTGTTAAATGGCCAAGGAGTGACGTATGCCCGCAAAGAGTTCGCGGAAACGACGATTGTAAAATCTGCATTGGACAGATTCTCACCGTAGATGATGTTTACATACGGTTTGAACGGGCCTGGGCATCGGCACCGGTCACGTCCCGTGAGCGTCTCCGTCATCGGATAGCTTCTGCGCGCAGGATAGATCAAGAACTGCGAGTTGTTCCACACGCCCTGGATGGCAAGCTTAACCACGGCCATGTCGTCGTGCTTCTTTTCCGGTGTCCAATAGGACCTATCCTCCACCCACTTTCGGCCGGTCAGACTCTCCGGACGGCCCACATAGCGGCCTGGATTCTCGAACTGGAAGTTTATTCTCGCCTCCATGACGAGTTTGCACTCCCCCTTTTTCAACTTCCAGGTGATGAGTCCACCCGGGTCTGTCGCATCAGTCGGCCCGTCGCCACAGTAGCGGTAGAGATTGATGTCCGCTTGCATTGGATCTACACAAGATTCCGACACCAACCCCAGGCAAGCCCCGTCAGAACCCCAGCGCCATTCCCGGCTTGCGTGACCTTCAACCTGCCAGGTATGGGAATCAAGAATAAATTCACCCCGACGCGAGTTTCCGCCTAGAAAGGCCGCTGAGCCCCGGCGCGGTTCAGAGCGTAGGCAGATGCCATCCATGGCACCCATTCTACCACAAAATGGTGGTCAAGGGGAGCGATCCTTACGGGCCGGGTGGGTGGCCGTGTGGATTTCCTTCAGCTTGCGGATGGATACCTGGGTGTAGATCGCCGTCGTTTCCAGCTTGACGTGCCCGAGCATGGCCTGAAGGAACCTGACATCGGCCCCATTCTCCAGCATTAGGGTGGCCATCGTGTGCCGGAATAGATGGCAAGCGCCCCGCTTGCCGATGTCGGCCGCATTTACGTACTGCCGCGCGAGCTGTGTCATGGCGTCGGGGGAAAAAGGACGGCCCCGGTCGTTCAGGAAAAGCGTGTCACCCGACTTGTCGCCCACCAGTAGCCCCGGCCGGACCTCGATCAGGTAGCGTTCGACCCACGCCACCGCCCGGCTGCCAATGGGGATCACCCGGTCCTTCTTGCCCTTGCCCTGGCGAATCACAAGAATGCCCCGCTCCACGTCCAGGTCATAGGGGCAGAGGCCGGTCATTTCCATCCGGCGGATGCCCGTGCCAGGAATGCAAGCATTGTGCGGCGGCGCTCAAAGCGGTTATGTCTTGGCCTTCCGATACTTGGGCGGAAAGTCACTTTCCGGCACTCATGGGCGAACCAGGTCGATCAGCCGGTTCATTGTGCCCGACGAATCGCGGACGTAGAACTGCATGCGGGGCCAATCCTCCTTCTCGTCCCAGCGCACGATCAAGCGTCCCTGCGCGTCGGCCCCGACGTCGAACGGGATCATGCTGATGGCGCCGGGGTGGAGCGGCCGGTCGCCGCTGACCGACTGCGGCGCGCCCCACCCGCCGGCCCGATCGCTCACGTGAATCCGCCCCTTCCCGTCCACGGCGATGCCTCCGGCGGCGATGGGACACAAGCGGTTGGTCTTGCCCGTGGTTCCAAAGTCGAACGCCGCGGTTCCATCGTTCGCGTATTTCCAGACGCCCGCACCTTGCACAGTCCGCTCTCTTGCGGCTGCTCCTCGAACGTGCCGCAGAGGATTTCTGTCCCATCGACCCAGATCTGGTGAGGCCATTTCGGCGGCGAGGCCATCCATAATTCGTACCAACCGGTGCGCGGCGTCTGGAAATCGTGCTCGATCCAGCCGCAGCCGCCAACGAGGCGCCCCTCGGCGCGATGTTTCGCGAGCTCCTCTTCCTTGGCGTGCCACAGCACGTCGCTGCGCTGATAATCGGAGAACTTCAGCGTCAGGCGGAGCGGTTCGTCAGGCATCGCCCGCCCGGCCGTCTGCGGGCGGACCGGCTCGGTTTCCGCGGCATTGGCCGCCGCACACCAGACGCCGACAACGAGCACCGCCATTGCGCGCACAGGTTTCATCGCCTCCTGATTCTCGCCGCCGGCGTGCCGGCCTTTTACTTTCCGCTGGGACGCCGGCCGGGCCACGTTTCCGGCCGCGTCCAGAAATCGTCGTCGCGCCCGCCGTAGTAACTCCCCAGCACCCGGTCCATCACCCGCGCCGTGCGCGCCGCCGTCAGGCCGGTGCTCGGGCATTCGCCCCGGCCATGCAACTGGTCCACGATGCTCTGGATGAGCGGTTGCTGGACGTGCGGGGGATTGGGAAGGTCGAACTGCTCGACGCCCTCGCCCGTCTCCAACCGCACCGGCTCGTTCCCGAACACCGACAGCGTCAGCCTGCCATCCGTGCCCGTGATCTCGATCTGATCCTCACCGACGGCGCTGGCGAAGTTCCAGGAACAGATTCCCAGGGCGCCCGAGGCGAAGCGGCAGTGCAGTGCAACCGCGTCTTCGACGTCATACGGCGACGCCAGGTTGGCGGCCGCGCCCTCCGCGCTCTGGATCGGCCCAAGGATGAAGTCGAAGATGTCCAGCGCGTGGGAGGCCATGTCCAGGAAGATGCCGCCGCCGGAGTGCTCGGCCACGAGCCGCCATTCCAGGTTTCCCGGGTCGATGTCGCGGAGGCGGGTGTCGGCGTAGCGATAGGTCAACATGACAACCCGTCCCAGCCGGTGGGAATCCACCAACTCCTTGGCCTTGAGGAATCGCAGCAGCCTTCGGCGGTAGAACGCGACCAGCAGCGGCTGGCCGGCCTGGGCAAAAGCCTCGATCATGCGTTGGCACTCGGCGTGGTTGCGCGCCATCGGCTTCTCGACATAGGCCGGCTTGCCCGCCGCGGCGACCCGCAGGGCATACTCCAGGTGGCGCCCCGGCGGCGTGGCGACGTACACGGCGTCAACTTCCGGGGCATGGATCAATTCGTCCGCGTCCCCGGTCCATTTGGGCACGCCGTGACGCCGGGCGTAGTCTTCCGCCATCGCCGCGTTGCGCCGCATGACCATGAGCAGGGCGCTGCCGGCGGCCTGCTGAAAGGCGGGGCCGCTCTTGACCTCGGTGACGTTGCCGCAACCAATAATCCCCCAGCGCACGGTCATTTTCTCGCTCCGAACTGCACCCTGCGCGAGCCGGCACGTCGCCGCGATTGCCGCTCGCCGGCGCCGAACGCGGGATTTCGAACCCGGTGTGCGGACAACACCGGCGCAGGAGTTCGCGTGCTCACTTCAGCCGCAGGATTCGCACACCATACCCTTCGAGCGCCAATTTCAGTTCGCCCCCCTGGGCATTCCAGGCGAGTTTCTCGCTTGGCGATTCCACGTCGAAGGCCGCAGCGGGGCTGACGCCCAATGCCCCAAGATCGAGATCGAATCGGACCTCGGCAGGTTTTGGGTTCCAGGTGCAGACCAGGAGCATCAACTCCTTGCCGCGCTTCAAGAGCAGCGTCTTCGCCTCCGGATCGCCCGTCTTGACCGGGAACCCGTCGTCCCAGTAGTTGAGAACCCGGCAGTCGTCCTGTGCATAGCCGAAATCCTTGATCGCCTTGAGCATCGGCCCTTCCACATCCTCGCCCATCCCCCACCAGCGGATCTCATGCACCATCATGACGCCGAACCGCGTGCGGTGGGCAATGCGTTTCTCTTCGGCCGTCTTGTGGTCCATAATCCGGTCCAGGGCCCACGGCACGTTGCCGCTCTGCCGGCCCAGCGTCTCGGCGCGGAGAAAGTCGTGCCGGAACTTGGATTGTTGGGGCTCGGGGCCGAATTTCCATTCCAGGTCCAGGTTCTCGTCGTTCCACACCATGTAAGGCAGGATGTGCGTGTTGGTCATGTGGATCATCATGGCGGGCAGGGCATCGGGCGGGGCAAGCTGGCGATGAATGACCCAGATCCGTTTCAGGTACTCGCGCCGCGCCCACATGCCGGCCGAAGGCTGGATCCGCCCGCTGGGCAGCCGGTACGCCGCCGTGGTCAGCGGATCGTAGGCGCGGGTCGGGAAGGCATTGTCGAAATAGCACCCGATCCCGCGCTTCACCCATTGTGCCGCGTACCAGCAGGCGAAGTCGCGGTAGCTGGCGACAATGCCCGCGTTGTTGATCCCCGCCTCGTGGTGCCCGGGCTCGGTCTCGCGCTCGATCAGCGGCCGGTGCCAGTCGCCCGACCACTCGCTCTGGAACACGTGCGACTCGGGATGGATTTGCGAGGTAGTGTGGAATTCCTCGAAGTAGATCTTGTAGTATTTCTGGCCCGGGCCGAACGTGCCCAGGAACGGGCCGAGGGCCAGGTTGATCATGTCCTGGCGGAATTTCGGCTGCATGTCGCCCGGGAGGTTCCGCTGTTTCCATGCCTCGAGCTGCTGGGCCGTCGGGCCGGGCCTGCCGGTGCGCTTGGCGTAGGCCCAATCGGCGATGCAGAAATCGTTCCCCCACGGCATCTTGCCGCAGAACGTCGCGATGTTCGCGTAGCCCATGTTGAACTTCGACGGCTCCCACACGTCCCGCCGCCGCCAGTCCGCGGGCATCGGCTTGGCCGGACTGGCCATCAGACCGAAGGTGATGGTCCGCGGCGAAGTAATGACTACGGGTTTCTGGATCAGGTTGATCCTCATCGTCAGCATGCCGTCTTTGCGAATGAGTTGCTGGCAGGCC
>JBEKCP010000425.1:0-5486 GCA_050014815.1 Thermoguttaceae bacterium
GTCCTGTGGTTGGACAGCGGTGAAAAGAAACTGTGGGCCAAGTAGCCGTGGGCGAAATGCAGTTCCAGCCACTCGAAGCCCGCCGCCAAAGACCGCTTGGCCGCAGCGACAAACGCCTCTCGGACCCGAACAATGTCCTGCACGGTCATCTCTCTTGGCGTCACCGGGAGGTTCTCCCCAAAAGCGACGGGCGAAGGGCCGATGATCTCCCAGGCTCCCTCGTTTTGTTCAAGATGGTCGTCACCCTCCCACGGTCGATTGGCACTGGCCTTACGACCGGCATGGGCCAGTTGCATGCCAGGAACGGCCCCATGCTGCTTGAGGAAACGGCTGATGCGTGCGAACGGTTCCACATGCTCGTCAGACCAAATGCCGCTGTCGGCAGAGCTGATGCGACCTTCCGGGGAAACGGCAGTGGCTTCGACCACCACCAGTCCCGCACCGCCCACCGCACGGGAACCAAGATGCACCAGATGCCAGTCGTTTGGGAAGCCGTCCTCCGACGAATACTGACACATGGGGGAAACGCCGATCCGGTTCCTCAGCACGACATCCTTTAGCTGGAATTTCTGAAACAGACTTGCCATGCACTTGATCCTTTCGTTTAATACCACCTTCCAGTGCGGACACCTCGGCCAATATGGCGGTCGGTCGCACTACTTCCTCAACCCTGCGACCAACGCCCTCATCCGTTCCAGGCCATTTGAGTAGCCAATCGGCTTCATCGGGGTCTCGTTGAGATAGTGATTGATGGTTGCCACCATACAGTTCTCCAAGCCGCCATGCTAGGCGATCATGTCTTTGGTGTTGGCCACCCGGTTGTTGAGCGCCCCAACCGTGCTGCGGTTCAGGGTCCGGCCCACGGTCAGGTCTTTGTGCAGCCCGAGGATCAGCCCGCTCTCGTCTTCGCTGAACATCTCGTTGCGCAGCATCCAGGTCAAGACCTTGATGAAAAATGGGACGATCTGGCGGTAATCGGCCTTCACGACGCCACAGGCAAGGCATACGAGCAGCGTCGGCTCGTTGATGAAGAGGATGCACTTGCGGCGTTCGATGGTGAACAGGTGACCGTACCAGTCGCCAAGTGGCGATGGACCAGGCATGCTGGATTCGGCCATCGGCTCATCGTCAATGTCGCCGAGTAACTTGGAGGTGCAGCGGAGGACCGGCATTGTTAGAAATCCAATCTAACACTAATGCGCCCATCCAGTAATTGAATTTTTATTTGTTATTGCCGAAGGGGCTCCAAGCCCACCCTGGCATTTGTAATCAATCCAGACGCATCCTGGTGCGTTTAACGGGATGTTTTCAATATCCTCACCTCGGTTTCCGGTGAACCTTCAACACCTCTAACCGCTTCATCGCCTCCCGCTTGCCAATCCCTCGGACAGCAACCAAGCCAGCGATTTGTGCCTTGCGGGGCCGGGACTTGCCGTGCTCCCAGGTGTAGATGGTCAAACCAGAGACGCCGACCAACTTGCCGTAATCCGCCGCCGACAATCCCAGCCGCTTCCGTTGTGCTCGCACGGATCGGGCTGAGAACCGGACGCCTTCCAGGTCTTCTTCTCTGGCGGCCTGCGGTTGCCCGAGGCGCTTCCGCTCCTGGGCTTCGAGAAAGGCCATCTTCCTCTGCTGCTGTTGGAGTTCCCGCTTCAATTTGGCGATGTCGCTCCGATACTGGACCACAGCCTGCTTGGTGGTGGATGTGGCAGCCTTGATCTCCCGTTTCGCCAGGCGACGGATTTCGTCCCTGAGGATGGAAGCAACGTTGGGCATGATGGATTCTCCTTGGGGGGTTAAAAACATTATTGTAGCAAGGACCAGGGAGTTTGGCAAAAGGTGGGAAATCCAATCACTGGAACGCAGTAGTGGATTGGTGTAAGGCGGGGGTAGCTAGCGGGCAGGGTTTAATGAAGCCACGGGCGGAGGCCGGATAGCCCCCATTGCATCCAGGCGGTCGGCGTCCTGAAGGACTTGGCCTTCCAGCGAGAGCGGCGGTTCCTTCTTGCGGAAAACGACCTTCACCGCAGCCCATAGAGTTCCAAGACGGCCGCCCACCCGCTGGGAAGAGGGTTCTCAAGCATGAACTCAAGCTTCTCTCCGGGGTCAGCAGAATCCTTGATGGCCGCTACTCGTTGGAGCGACTCTTTCAATCCTGCCGCCCTTTTGCCATACTTGCAGACCATCTGCAAGAAAAAGCGAGCATGAAGGAACGCCTCAACAATCGGGCGGGTCGCCGCCAGCCATCGGTTGTTCGTCTCAGGCGAAAACTTTTCATTCGTACCCTCGCCCATAATCTGCATGAACCAAGGATTCAGCGGCAGGTGCGGGGCCAACGCTCGTAGGGCATCGACCATTTCGGTGATCTGGCTTTGGAGGTGATACACCTTGAAGCTCTGGTGGTAGAAGCGGTAGATGGAGTCCTCGTAATCCCAGGCATCCTCCACCTTCTGCCAAAGCCCTTGAAGTTGAGGAAGTGCCTGGGTGATGGCGGCCAGTAGCTTGACTTCCTCATCTCGCCTTGTCTTCTCGTCCATCGCTGGTGGCTCTCAAGTAAGATGGCTCCCGGCATTGGGGCTGACTTATTTTACCATGACATCAGTCGTCCGCAAAAGGTCGGGAGCCTGTGGGCCCCACTGGTTGCCGACGCTTGCTTTCCGTAAACTGACGGGACACCGAGGACACCAGACCATGCCAGACCAAGCAAAGGTCGCCATCCACCTGGGGAAACGGGATCGAGACCTACTGCTGGACGAACGACTGTCCTTCTTCTATCCCAGCACCTGCCAGATCATTCGGGAGACACCGCCACACCAGCCTATCGAACTTTCCAGGAGCGAGTGGGAGTACATCCAGGGCTGTGTGGCCGGTGAAGCGAACCACACCGAGGACGAACGGTGGGAGCGGCGACTGGATCGGGTGTTTCAGAAGATCGAGGATGGCTGTTATTTCGCAGCCAGGTGGGGACTTTCATGACGGCTCGCTTGCTCGTCGTCCAGAACGCTCCATAACGCATCAGTTTCTTTGGACGAATCAAACTGCCACTTGCCCTTTTTTCGCTTTCCGTACGCAATTCTGGTGGCTTTGGAAGGGCATTAGAGCCGCTCGTTCGTGTCCATGAAGTCAACAAGCCGGAAGCCGCCTAGTTCGCCCTGGCAAGCAACTCTTCAGGCTTCACTCGCACGAGATCGCCGACTCTCTCTGATTCAACAACGTCTTTATCCATGATATTCCTCTCTTGGCTATTACTGGTTATCAGAGTAATGCCCCGGATGTTTTTGCAAACAATCGTGACGGATTGTTTTCTCACCGGTAGGCATCGGGCCAGGCTCGCTTCTTCGAGACGGTCCGCCCATCAAAAACACCAATGCTGGACCATACATACTTTCATGCTCACATTCGCCGATTTCCTAGCCTTTGACGCAGCCGCCCAGGCAATCTACGATGATCCTCGTAGTCAGCGTAAATGCCGAGCATGTCTGGCGACAATATCGGAAACGGCACAGCGATTCCCAGGAAGGTTCATGGCAGAAGCCGCCAGCAAAGATTTCCGCAAGGGCGTGGCCTTTCGGTCGCAATCGCTCGGCGACACCGAGCACGCTATCTTCGCCGGCCGGCTTGCCGACCGGCTGGGAACACAGCCAGCCAAGGGCGGCTACGGCAACTTCCTGCGCCAAAGTGTCCGCAGTCAAGGCGACGTTCTGGGCGACATGAACTGGGAGCAGTGGGAAGTCTGCAAAGCGGCTATGGAACTCGGCGGCATTGATCCAAACGCCATTGCCGCTGCCAAGACACCCGCCGAGCGTCTTGCACTTGTCAGCCGAATCAACTGGGCGAGGATCACACTGCCGGCACTGAAAGCGGCGCTCGGCCGGTCCTTCGTGGCTCCTGCTGACTGGAAAAGACAAATCGGCATCGAACGTCTGAAGCGGATCAAGTCCGCCGTGGAACAGGGGCAACAAGTCACTGACCCGCACGAGAGGAGGCTGCTGGGCGTTTGGAGAACATTGGAAGTGCAACTCGGGAGAGAAATCCTGCCGGCTGGTCCGCAGAGCGATCTCGGTCTTGCCAAGTTGCCGATGCGACCGGCGGATCGCAAGAGGTTTTACGGCGTCTTGACCGGCACGAACGAAAGCGTAGAAGCCCCCCTGCGATTGTCGGCCCAAAGTGCCTACGACTACCTGACGAAATACGGCGTCGACGTCGTCTCCGACGACGAGGCCACGGACCAATACCTGACCAGAGTCCTCCAAGACCTGCACGCCGGCAACGCCTTCATCCCGTCGTCGGCGAGAGGCTCCAAGGCGGATGCCAAGCGGTGGAGGGACTCTGCTGCACGCTCCTGGGGCGGGTTTCTTCCAGCCGCACGAGGTTACGATCCAGCCAATGCTCCTGGATTTGCGCAGTGGGCTGCCGGGATGACGACGAGGGGCCACAAGATGCGGACCAACCCCAGTGGCCGGCGAGTCCCGTATGCTTTCAACGAGCCAGAGATAATGCAACGGCCGGCGGATGTGCCGGGAGTTCGGTACTCGATTGACACGCCCTCTCAGGAGGTGCCGGACGAGCAAGTCAATGCTTTTTACAGGGCCGGAACACCAGAGGCGAACGCCGCTGTCCAACGAGAACTGGTAGCGCCAGCCCGAGATGCCGTGAATTGGCTGAGCAAGCAGGGTTGGATCAACGATCCCGTCAAGATCGACGATTACACGCAGGACGTGGTGATGGGGATGCTGAATCGCACCGGCTCCATCCAGAACTGGCGGGCCAACGTCGGCTTCCGCCGGACAACAGCAAGCATGTTGGCTAGGCGGTTCGCATCACAGGGCTGGCCTTCGGAGACGAAGGAGAGAACAGGCCGCCTGGGTGGAGGCGAGGACCAGCCCGACACGGTGGATTCGGCGATGGGGACTACTCGTGGTGGTGAGGATGAGTTTAGCCGGATTCGGGGTGGGGCTGCCAGGGCAAGAGCGGCGATCCAGAAAGCCATTGCCTCGGTTTTGGACATCGACACCTCGAACATGGGAGCCGCCGACGAGGAGAAATTCGTGGACGCCATCGATCAGTTGAGCGATCCCAGCCAGGCGGCTAGGGCCTTGAACACGTTGGACAAACTCTCCGCCCGGCATGCATCGGCTCTGCCCCAGGTAAGGACGGCGGTGGATCGCATCCAGCGGCATCTCGACCCACTCCTCGGTAAGGTTCGGAGCGTTTCGTAGAGCCGGGAACGGCTGCCACATGTCTGTGCAGCGACGACTGGGCTTTCCCCTTGTGACATTTCCAACCACCTGAAAATAATCGGCCTTTCCCGCCCATATTACATCGTTGCCGGGAGTCCCGTTTCCCCTGCCAAGGGCCGGGTTCTCTCTTATCTTGCCTTGGTGGGTGCGAGCCCATCCCATTATGGCGCTCACGGGAAGAACGGTTCCGGCCGGTAGCCAGAGTGCCATACGGGCACTGGCGTTCAGGATTCTTAGTGATCCTTG
>JBEKCP010000426.1:0-5445 GCA_050014815.1 Thermoguttaceae bacterium
CAAGCACCAATGTCAGAAACGTCAGAGCGCGGCCGGTACGACCTTGAAGATCGAACCTACGAGTTTGCTCGCCGCGTGCGCGCGTTCGTGAAGAAGCTTCCGCGCACGATTTGCAATATCGAGGATGTCAGGCAAGTCGTGCGTTCATCCGGCTCAGTTGGGGCAAACTACCTTGAGGCCAATGAAGCCCTGAGCAAGAAGGACTTTCGGATGCGGATCTGGATCTCGCGGAAAGAATCGAAAGAGACACGATATTGGCTGCGACTCCTGGACACGCAAGACGACGCAACGCTCCAGAGGGAACGTGACGAGCTCGCGCAGGAGAGCACCGAACTGATGCGCATTTTCGGCGCCATCCTACAGAAGTCCGCGTGATCCGTTTGGAACATTCGGGCTTCGCATTTTGGATTTGTTTCGTATTTCGGTATTCGGATTTCGTGCTTGAACGCGATCAACCGGACGTTGAGGCGCCATTGAGGGCTTCCATGCGCGTAATATGCATGAGCGAGCAGGTCACAACTCGCTCTACCGGGCCGTCCGGGCCGCGGGGCCCGGGAATCCCCACGAGAACTGTCCAGCGCGAAACGATGGCGATCTCCGGATGACGTACCTCGTACTGTTGCCCGTCAGACAATGAAATCCGGAAAGGCTGGAACGGCCTGGCGCGAAGCAGTTGGAGGACATCATCCGGCCTCATACTCGACTCCCCTCCCGAAGAACTGATACCCTGGCCGCTCGGCGTCGCCGGAACCGGCTCTTGCTGCTCAACCTATCGCGTCTGTCATTCTATCATCCCCCAACGGAATGTCAACGATGGGATCTTGCCGCCGGACGCACTCGCCTTGAACAAATCCGAAATCCGAATATCGAAATCCGAAACAAATCCGAATCACCGAAATACCAACAGCGACGTTTCGGACATTTGAGATTCATCTTTTGGATTTGTTTCGGATTTCGATATTCGGATTTCGTGCTTCGCCGCTGCGTTGCAAAAACGCATCGCGTGGCAAAAAGGAGCGTATTTGCGTGGGCGGCGCGCAACGTCGCCGTCACGTTGCTGCGGCGTTCCGTCCGGAAGACAGGGTGGCACGCCCTGAGCTTCGGCGAAGGGCGTGATTTCCCGATCGGCCACGCCCTTCGTTCCTCAGGGCGTGCCATCCCGCCGCTGGTCCCTCAGCAAAATCTTGGCCGCGGATTTGACGACCGGGCATTCTTGACACAAGTTTGAGATAGCGGCAACGCTTCTCTTTCTTCCTTTTCTTCGATCCTTGTCAGCCGCGTACGCGGCACGCATCGCGAACGTCTCGACGCCCTCCGAGCATTGCAATGGATGTTGCGGTCGGGGCGCATCGGCGCGCGAACTCACGTCAGGCACCATGCGATCTCGAAGCACCTGTTCGGCGCGCAGGACGCTCCGCTGCGTCCCCAGGCGGCTCGCCCTGGAACCGCTCGAAGTGCGTTGCTTGCTCAGCGCGAGCACGCCTGGGGAGCTTTACGGCTCCGGCTGGACGGTAGACTACCTTGCGGCGGGCCAGGCCGAACACGCCGCGCCGCCCGGCATCTCCGCCGAGGACCTGGCGGCGTCGGCCGCCCCCTCGGCCGCGGCCATTCTCGCCGCAAACACGTACGATTGGATCGTCGCTTTCAACACCGCGTCGCTGGCTTCGATCGACTCGGCCGCCCGGACGGCGGGCCTGCTCCCCGGCGCGGGCATTTCCATGCAGGTCGTCGAGGGCCTCGGCCGAGAAGGCGAAGTCCTCGTCCGCTCCTTCGGCGCTACCGCGGCCGCCGTCTCCACGGCCTTGAGAGCCGATCGGAACGTCGAGAGCTTCGAGCTGGACTCGGTCCAGCAGTTCACCAGCATCCCCAACGACCCGAAGTTCTCGCAGGAATGGGCCTTGCAGAACACCGGCCAGGCCAGCGGCACGCCGGGCGCCGACATCCACGCCACCGCCGCCTGGTCCCTCGCCACCGGCAGCCGCAACGTCGTCGTGGCCGTGATCGACAGCGGCGTCGACTACACCCATCCCGACCTGGCGGCCAATATCTGGACCAACCCGGCGGCCGGCGCCGACGGCTACTCCGGCGACCTCCACGGCTACGATTTCGCCGACAACTCCGGCAACGTGATGGACAACTACGGCCACGGAACTTTCGTCGCCGGCGCCATCGCCGCCGTGGGCAACAACGGCCAGGGCGTCAGCGGCGTCGACTGGTCGGCGTCGATCATGGCGCTCAAGTTTCTCGACGCCAACGGGCAGGGCTACACCTCCGACGCCATCCGCGCCGTCAACTACATGACGATGATGCGGACCGTCTACCACGTGAACGTCTGCGTGGCCAACGCCAGTTGGACGAGCGGCACGTACGATCCCGCCCTCGACGCGGCCATCGCCGCCGCAGGCAACGCCGGCATCCTGTTCGTCACGGCGGCCGGCAACAGCGGCGCCAACAACGACATCTCGCCCCAATACCCGGCAAATGACAGGCTCCCGAACGTCATTGCCGTCGCCGCAAGCGACCGGAACGACCGCCTCGCCGCGTTCAGCGACTACGGCGCCGCCACTGTCGACCTGGCCGCCCCGGGCGTGAGCATCTACAGCACCCTGCCCGGCAATAGCTATGGCACCCTGTCGGGCACGAGCATGGCCACGCCGCAGGTCAGCGGCGTCGCCGCGCTCTGCTGGGCCTTGAACCCCAACGCCACGGTGGCGCAGGTCCGTAGCGCGATCCTGGCCGGAGTCGATAAAGTGCCCTCGCTCTCCGGCAAGGTGGTTTCGGGCGGCCGTCTCGATGCCTACAACACCCTGCGACTCATCGCAACGACACTAACCCCGACCCCGGCGATCACCTCCCTCCAGGCCAATCCAGGTGCCGTCCCAGCCGGAGGTACCGTAGCACTTGCGGCACAAGGCGTGTCCGAGACGGGAGGCACGATCGCCGGGGTCTCCTTCTATCAAGACACCGACGGCAACGGCCTATGGGACAGTGGCGACCGGCTGACCGGCTCGACCGGCACGATCGCCGCCGGACAGGCAACCTTCACGATGAGCACGGCCGGCATGACGCCCGGCGCGTATCATCTGTTTGCCCGCGCCGTCGATGCGGCCGGCCGATGGAGCGCCGCCGTCGCCGCAAGTTTGACGGTGACGGCTGCCAGCGGCAGCGCGCCCGCAACGGCCGCGCCGCTGACCGTCGGCAGCGCCCTTCCGGCCGCCATCAGGTACAACGGCGGCGTAGACTTCTTCAAGTTCCAGGCGGTCGCGGGAAGAAACTACGTCTTCCAGACCGCGCTGGGCACGCTCCACGATTCCATCCTGACCCTGTTCGCTTCCAACGGCCAGACCATGCTCGCCCAGAACGACGACATCGCGCCGGGCAACTACGCCTCGCGGATCGCCTGGCAAGCGACGACCACCGGGACCTACTACCTGGCAGTCGCGGCATATCCGGGGTCGGGCACCGGCACCTTCTCCCTGCAATCGTCGGCGGGCGGCTCGGCCCCCGTCCTCTCGGCGGTGGCCGATCAGACCCTGCGGTCGAGCGGCTCGCTCTTGGTGGCCCTCCAGGGCCGGGACCCGGGCGGCAACCCGCTCACGTATACCGCCCAGGCCGTGGCGTCCGCCGGGGCGGCCACGGTCAGCGTGACGGGCAACATGCTCACGGTCCGCCCGGCGGCTTCGTTCACCGGCCGTTTTCAGGTCCAGGTCACTGCCAGCGACGGACTGCTGACCACGACCAACTCCTTCTGGGTAACAGTCGGTGCGGCCGGCGCCGGCAGCCAGCAGGCCATCCGCGGGGCGGCCATTGCGAGTCTCTCGGGGGCGGCAAGCGTCGCGGCGGTGCGGGCCGAGGGTGTCGATCAGGCGATTTCCGCCGAGCCGTCGCAACTTGGCCCCACGGCCGTCGGCCCGCTCAACCTGCGCGCCCTGGCGGCCATCTACATGGCGGGCTGCCGGAGACGGTAGACTCAGCCCATGATCCAGCGATACACCGCATAGAGCCCGAGCAACGCGCCGACGATGAGCCACCATGGTTTCGGCGATGCCGGTGCGTCCTCCCCGGTAATATACTGCTCGCAGTACGGGCAGCGCTGAGAGTCTTCGTGGATCTGGCGTTTGCAGAAGGGGCAGGGGATCGTCGGCTCCTCGTCATCCTCCGAGGCATCGTCCTCGTCGTCGTTCCATCCGTTCCCATCGGTCTTGCGCCGGCGCATCGGTAGGCTCCCCTCGTGCCTACAGCCTACCGAAAACCGGGGGTTTGGCAAGGCTATTTTGGATCGCGATGCTTCGGCGGGGTCGATGCGATTCCACGCATAACGCCGGGCTGAGGTCGTGCGTCTCGCCAAGCCGGAGGCTTGGTAGACAGTCGCGGGGGGTCGAAGACCCCCGGCTACTGGATGCGCAGGCGAACCTCACCCCGAAGGGGGTGACAGCGATTCCACGAGACAATAGGCTGGCTCCCGGCGTGCCTCACAATTCTAACACCCCTCCGGGGTGTGTGGGTTCGGGGAATCGTATCCGGGGTCTCCGCTGCGCTTCGACCGCCCGGCTACTATCTGGCACCTCTTCGGGTTGTCTTATACCGGCTACCATCCAGGGAATCGTGAGGGTCGTTTACGACCCTTTCCGCCGCAGGCGGTATTAGGCCCGTGCTTCAGCACGGGTGGACCTCCCCGCCCGCCGCCGTTGGCGGCGGGCGGGGCGTGGGACGCCCGGGAGCGCGCCTCCCCGCGAACCCGACGTGAACGTCGGGCCTATTACCGCCTACGGCGGGAAGGACCGTGAACGGTCCTGAAAACGTGGGATCATTGGCGGTTCGAGCCCAAACCCGGAAGAGCCCGGGAATATGCACCCACTTGTGACACGCTGCTGGCGTCGCTATGCTGGCCAATGGAAAAATCAGACTACGGCCCGGGTCAAGCAGAGGGCCGTGTCCAAATGAAACGACCAATCTCCATCACAGTGATCGCTTGGATTCTGATCGTCGGCGCGGCGCTCCATCTCCTCACGAGTCCCGTCAACTTGAGCGATCCGAAGGTCCAAGAGCTAATGGCCAAGGGCCTGCTTCCGTTTCCGGTCCAATGTTCCATTCTCTACCTCGGACTCGCGGTGGCACTTGCCAGCGGTATCGGAATGCTCGAGGGTCGCAACTGGGCGCGCTGGCTGTACGTCATTTGGCGTGCAATCGAAGCAATCATTGTTCT
The DNA here is from genome assembly GCA_050014815.1 of Thermoguttaceae bacterium. GTDB lineage: Bacteria > Planctomycetota > Planctomycetia > Pirellulales > Thermoguttaceae > JBEKCP01. The sequence goes on from JBEKCP010000426.1 coordinate 5,207, forward strand.
CGCAACCTCACCAACGAAGCTGATGATGATTCCGGGCATTGTCCTGTTTCTCGTGGAGGTATTCTTTCTTTTCAGGCCTGTAGCCAACCGGTACTTCGCAACGGGCTCTACTCCTAATGTCCAAGATATGTAGCCGTAGGGTGGGTCGAGCGAAGCGAGCCCCACCGCCGCGGGTTTGACATGTTCTTGGTGGGGCTCGCCGACCATGCTTCGCACGGTGCCCGTCGACCCACCCTACT
>JBEKCP010000427.1:0-5440 GCA_050014815.1 Thermoguttaceae bacterium
AACCACTCGCCGTCGGGGAACTTCGTGCTGTCCCAGACGACGCCTTGCCCGGACGGCGTCGCGCCCGCCGGATTGACGCGGAGCCCCGACGTGCTGACGTGCCAAAGGGGAGCCAAGGCGTCCTTGAGCGGGATGTCCAGGTGCAGGTCGCCGAGCGGACGATTGCCGCCGGAGGGTTCGAGCGTCAGTTCCACTTTCGTGCAGCCGTCGCACTCGGTGGTACACCGCGAGCGCACGCTCACGGCGGGGTGCCGGGCCAGCCCTTCGTAGACGGCCGCCTGCGCCGCCGTCTTGGTGAATCGCCCTTGTCCCTTCAGCACGGTCCCGTCGGCCACCAAGGCGACGGGCGCCGCCAGCAGTTCCTTCATGCCGCCGGCCGAGACGTTGCCTTCAGCCCGCGCCGATTGCCACAGCCCGAGCCCGTCGACGGAGTACTCTCGCGAGACCACGGCGATTTTCGCTCCCTCCACCTTGATCGGCTTGAAGGGGGGCAGCACCTCGTCGGTGATGCCCAGCCGGTTGCCCTCCCACGGAAACCGCATCCGCTTGAAGGTCCGCACGAACGGCTCCTTGCAGCCGTCCAGCGCGACGGTGAGCCGGTATTGGCCGTCGGGGAGTTCGCCGACGTCGAACTCCTTCGAGCCCGGCGGCTGCTCCCAGGCAATCGTTTGCTCCACAACCTTCTTGCCGTCGGGGCCGGCGATCAGCACCTGGGCCTTGCGGCCGGCCTGCGCCAAGTCCTTCCCGAGTTCGCGGGGATCGACCTGCACACGGACCATGCGGTAGGAGGGGTAATAGGCAAAGCGCACCGCCGCCTCGCGGTCGGGTCCGATCGCGTATTCCCACTTCCTCTGCGGAGCACGCGACCACCGGAGCGCATAGTGCAGGTACGTTGCCGCTCCGTCGGGCGAAACGACATCGAGCACCAGGTCATGCTGGGCCGACTCGTGCAGACGCCCTGCCGGCACGTCGTAGGCGTACGCCGCGGCGCCGCCGGCCGGAAGGTCCACGAGCTTGTCGTCCTTCAACTCGGGCATGTCGGACGAGGTGATGCGGAGCGATACCTTGGCCTTGCGAGCCGCGCCCGGGTTGGCGATCCTGGCCCGCAATTGCAGTTCGCCGGCATGCACCTTCTCGCCCAGCGACGTGATCTGCACGGTCGGGGCGTCCTCGGTCAACTTGATGGCCGCGTAGCGGTACCAGTCGATGAAGGCCCCGCGGACCGGAAACCAGGTGCTCTGGACCCACGGCGCTTTGTAGTTTCTCGCGATCAGCACGCCGAGGGTCTTGCCGACCGCCTGCCCCTCTTTCCAGCCAAGGTCGGCCAGCGGAAGACTGATCTCCGCAGTCCAGAGGTGCTTGGCATGGTCGACCGTGCTCTTGTAGTCCCAACGGCCGTTCCAGCCGGTGTCGGGGCCGGTCTTCGGATCGAAGCTGACATCGTAGATGCCGCCCTGGGCATTGCAGATCATCTGGTAGAACCGCAGGTCCCCCTTGCCTTCGGCCCGATGGTCCCGGTTCGGATCCAGCCAGATCTCCATGCACTCGTCGAAGATGTAGTTCTTGTCGCGGTCGGTCCCGGAGCTGTGGTCCTTACCGTCGGGCGGGTACTCACTGACGACCGCGATATACAGCCGATCGTGGGAGAAACCGAAATAGGCCGTTCCGGCACGCGCGTCGAGCGTGGCTGCGTCGAAGATGGCCTGAAACCCGGTGGTCCGAACGGCGCCGTCCCACTCGCCCGGCTCGATGCGGCCGTCCACGGTCGGCGGCTTCTTGAAGCAGGCCACGGTGGCGACGCCGTAGGGTATGTCTTGCGGGTTCGGCGCCGCAGGGCACCGGTCCGTCAACAAACCGGAAGCGGCGAGCAGGATGCCGTAGGTCAACATGGATTTCATGGCATGTTCCGTTCCTTGGCTGTGGCCTTGTCGGCAGACAACGCCGTTGTGAAGAACACGGCAGCCCACAGGCTTCGCGGCCCGACCTTCGTACGCACGGTCAGCCGGTAGTAGCTCGACGGCTCGACTGCGAACCTGGGGCTTTGCCAGCGCGGGCCGCGCGTCCTGATTTCACCCGCGGTCCACGCGGCCGCCCTGCCTAAGGCCGACGGCGGCTCCAGGGTCCACTGCGCTGCGAACGGATCCTCGCGGAAATCCCCGGCCAGTGGGACCTGGGCCTCGGATGCCCCAGCCATGGCACATCCGGCAAGAAGGCCAAACGTCAAGACCCAACGGCACATGTGAATCGAACTTCCCTACCGTTTTTCGTGATTGTTCACGGGGTTCTTACTCTTGTCATGCCCGCCGGAACCCCACGGCAGCAGGCCGATGATCGTCATCTTGAACAGGGGGATCTGGCGTGTCAATCGCCCCCCGAGGAATCTTCCTGAATTCTTGTGCTTGGAGGGCATGCAGTTGGTCTTGATTGGGCGGCCTGCGCTAGACGTTTGAGTTCACCTTTAGCACGTTGGGCTAGTTGACATTCGTTGCACTGATCCAGAACGGCGAGCCGGGGAACTCCAGCACGCCGCCGCACTCGAACTCGGCCTTCCCGTCCGGCCCCATGCCGAACCTTGCGCCGCCCTGCGTGGCGAAGACGAGGATGCCGTAACGATAGTTCACGATTTTGCGTCCTGCAAAGTCGGCAACGGTCAGCAGCGACGTTTCAATGCCGTGGGTATCGGCGGCCTCGGCAAAGACAGGATCCTTGAGCCGCTGGTCTCGCAGCCGCCGGACGATTCGGGCCTCGCGATCGGAGTACTGGATCCAAGAGATCTCCCGGTCGCCCCGCGACACGGCCAGGACCGTATCGCGCGAGTACTTTTGATAGGCCAGACACGTCGGATTGCGACCAACCTGCACCTCGGCAACGCGCTCGATCTCCTCCGGCAAAGCCGGGGCCTCGGTCGCCAACCCGCCTACGGTGTACACGCCGACCTTCCCATCCTCCGAGGCGATCAGCGCCCGAGCCTTCGGTCCGCCGGACAGGCTGGCGATCACCGCCGTGGGGCGATCCACGTCCAGGATTTTGACGATCGGCGGCTTCCAGTGCGGCTCGACGTCGAAGGCGTACGGCCACTGTCGGGGCCCGGGGCCGGCATCGCGGGTCTTCTGGTAGTTCTCCTCCGAAGTGAAATACATCTCGCGCACCTTCTGGAAGAGCGGCCGGAGGTCGAGCAGCGCGGCCTTGTTCTCATGCTTGCCGATCACGACGGCAAACCCTGCCCTGCTCCCGTACTGGGAGTTGGATCCCTTGCGGAACACGTCGCGATCGGCCTGCTTGGCCAGATCGTACTCGCGGAGCAGCCCGGCGTTGCCGTCCCGGCCGTTCATCCGGTTCCCCAGGTCATTGCCGACCGCGCACACGCCCGTCGGGAACTCGATCCCCGGCAGGTCAACGTAGCCCAGCAGTTTCAGGCCGGTCAACAGCGCGACGCTGGGCAACGACCACGCATGGTCGTCGTGCCATTCGTGAACAAAACGGGTCTTCTTCCCGTTCACCTCGGGCGATAGCACGGCAACCTGCCCCACGTGCTTCTCAACGTCGCAAACTGTCACCAGAATGAATTCGTTCTTATTCGTAATCGAGATGGCCGTCGGCACTTTGTTCGGCGGGAAGCGAAACGTCGGCTCCAGCCCGCGCGCGGTGACGGTGCCGGCCGCCGCCACCAATCCGGAGGAGAAGATGGCCAGCCCGTTGTTGGCCCAGTACCCCATGCCGCGGGCCATGGCGACGGGTGTGCCGACCTCGCCGTTGGGCACGGCCTGTTTCCATTTCTCTGCGGCGGGCTCCGGCCGGAACCCGCCATGCCAGGGCGGCAACGGCGCTTCAGTGAAGCAGCCGTTGGACCATTCAATGATCGTCACGCGATCTAGCGGGAAGAAACCCTTGTCGGGCACGTAAAGGACTTGCCCTTGGGTACTGCTGAAATCGCCGGCTGCTTTGACCCAGGGCCCGCCGACCTGCCATTGCCGTTCGCCGGGGCCTTGCTTGGCCGGCACCATCCAAATCTCGGGAAACTTTTCCGCCTGGCCGCTATGGTGATAGACAGCATAATCGGGCCCGAGACGCCGGCTCATGCCCGCCAGGCTGAAATCCTGGAGTTCGCGGAGTACGGCGGCCCGGTCGAATTTGCCGCGCGAGGCGTACGCGACGGGAGTCAGGTCTGCCGCATGGCACAAAGTCGCCAAGAGGAAAATCGTCAGACATATCCCGAGAACCACGCCTCGTTTCCAGATAGTGTCGCGCCTCATAGGTCGTCTCCTCGCCAGTAATGCTCCGTTTGCAGCAACGCCCGGAACTCGTCGCTTCCCTCAATTTAGCGGGTCGCCTTGGCGTGTCAAGAATTGCTCCTTCGACGCCCGGCAGCCGATTCGCGTCCGCCCCACACTTTTCCAGCCACAGCCGTCCGAGACCGCCATCTCGAATCCGAAGCATTTCGCGACTGCCTGCCTGCGGAGATGGGGCACGCCGCCGCGTGCCGGAAATGACCTTCGCTAACAAGGAACTGCTGACATGAGTTTCCCGGCAAGCCGCATGGCTAGCGGCCCGCTGCGCGACTGGACCTGTGTGTTGCTGCGTTTCGTGGTGGTCTTCGTCAACGCGCTTTCCGGTTTCTCTGCGGTCTTTCGTCACAGGGCCTTCTTTTCAGTCAAGGTCTGCCCCCGGTCCTTTTCCGGCTTCCTCACTTCTCTTCAAGGATGACTCCAATCTCGATGTGCGCGGGTTTCAGCATCACCACCCGCTTCTGGTGTTCGGTTCCATCGGGGTCGCGCCACTTCAGCAGCAGGGGGCCCGGGCGGGTGCGTCCGAAGAATGCGGGCGTGGAGGCCGAAGCGATGCGCACCCCCACGCAATGCTCGCCCTCGTACGCGACGACGTTGACCGGTCCCGGCACGCCGCGCGGCAGGCCCACGGAGAGCGACGGCGAGGATTCCGACGGGAGTTTCGGGTGCAGTACGAGGACGTTGCCGCTTTTTGTCACCAGTGCCAGTTCCTGCACGCCGTCGCCATTGAAGTCGCCGGCGGCGCCGGCCTGCTGGCCTTCCATGATCGCGTCGCGGTGCGGCAACGTCGTGTCGCGAAGGAGCATCTCCAGGGCAATCCCGAAACACTGGAAGCCGCGGTTGAAGAACGGGATCGGCGCGACGTAACCGTAGAAGAAGACCAGGTCTTCGCGGCCGTCGTTGTTCAGGTCGATCGACGTGCCGCCGGCCACATCGGGTTTCGCTTCGTAAGAGATCTCTCCGGCCGCCGCGATGCCCGCGCGGAACCGCCCCTTGCCCGTGTTCCGAAAGATGCCCGGCCCCGAGTCCGCGGCGATGCAGATGTCCGGCAGGCCGTCGCCGTCGTAGTCGCCCAGGAAGGCCGCGCGCGGCACGCTCTGCGCCTCCCACGTACACGCGGCCACCGGTTCGACAAAGCCGCCGTCGGCGGTGCC
>JBEKCP010000428.1:0-5416 GCA_050014815.1 Thermoguttaceae bacterium
CCTTGCACGGTGCCCGTCGACCCACCCCACCATCGGGCCGGCGAACGACCCGCCGCCTCCATGCGTCATGGTATCTGGCTCGGGCCGGCCTCATGGGGTTCGGCCCCGGTGCCGGTCGGCTCAGTCTCAATATCGGTCGGCCCGGTTTCCCTATCGGTCGGCCCGGTCTCGGCGGCGTCCCCTATACCGGTCAGTTCGGCGGCAACGCCACCCGGGGGCTCGATCGCGGGCTGCGGGGCGGCCGGTTCGCCCTCGGGGCCTGGGGCCGCCTGGCTCGGCTCCGGCTCCGCCTCCCCCTCCTCGGCCGGCTGCTCCTGCTTTTCCCGCTCCCGCTGCAAGCGACGTTGCTCCTGCGCGGCCTTCTCCGCTTCGGCGGCCTTGACCTCCGCCTGGGAGATGATCGCGTCGGCCTGCTCGGCCGTCAGGCTGCCCATCTCCGTCAGGGCGTCGGGCTCGATGATGGAGAGATCGTCATAGGTCAGGAAGCCCTCGCCGACGAGTTTTTCGGCCAACTCGGGCTCCACGCCCAAAAGCGCGGAAAAACCGACTACCGCCCGCTCGATCTGCTCGTCCAACTCCTCTCGCGTCATGATCTCGATGTCCCAGACGCAGAGCTTGCTGGCCAGCCGGACGTTCTGACCGCGTCGGCCGATGGCCAGCGAGAGCTGGTCCTCCCGCACCAGGACGATGGCCCGGCCGAGCATCTGGCAGAGGATGACTTCCTCGACCTCGGCGGGCTGCAGGGCGTTGGGGATGAGCACCTGCATGTCGTCGCTCCAGCGGACGATGTCGATCCGCTCGCCGGACAGCTCGTCGACGATGTTCTTGATTCGATTGCCGCGGACTCCCACGCACGCCCCGACACAATCGACCCGCTGGTCCGTGCTGCTGACGGCCACCTTGGTGCGATAGCCGGGCTCGCGGGCGATCGAGCGGATCTCGATGACGCCCTCGGCGATTTCCGGGATTTCCTGCTCGAAGAGCCGCTGGACCAACTGGGGCTTGGTGCGGCTGAGGATGACCTTGACGCGGCTGCCCGACTTGCGGACCTCGTAGACCGTCGTCCGGACGCGCTCGTTGGCGTGGTGGGTCTCGCCGGGGATTTGTTCTCCCTTGGGGAGGATGGCCTCGACGTTGGTCAGCATCACGGTGGCCGCGCCGCCTTCATACCGCTGGACCGTGCCGGTGACCAACTGGCCTTTGAGTTCCTCGTATTCGGCGAACAAGTGGTCCCGCTCCGCCTCGCGGATCTTTTGGATCATGACCTGCTTGGCGGTCTGGGCGCCGATCCGCTCGGCTATTTGCTCGGGGGCCAACGGGATGCCGTTGTGCATGCCCACGATGGAGCCGTCGCTCCGGTCGATCGAGACCACGATGTCTTCCTCTTCGCCAAAGTGCTTCTTGGCGGCGGAGACCAAGGCCGCCTCGATGCCCTCGAAGACGATCTCTTTGTCGATGTTCTTGTCGCGGTGGATCGTGTCCACGATCCGTAGCAATTCGGTGGGATCCATCGAAGTCTGCTTCCCCGGCTTTACACCGTGCCTGGCCAATAGCGAGACGTTTCCGAAGGCGAAACGTCGCACCTCAGCCTGCGCCAATTATAGTCAATAAGCTCTCGCCCGCTCGCCCCGGCCGTTGCCGTCGAGACGCTCCAAAATCTTGCGAGACCATGACTTAGCGATCTCGGTAATTCAGTAAGCATATCGGTCGAAACCTGCACTGTCAAGTGGGCTGCCGGGCATTCCGGAGGGGAAACCGGACACCTGAAAAAATCCAGGCTACTCGAACCGCCGGACCAGCACGCCGCTGGCCTGCCCTTGCGGCGTGATGCTCAGGTTGATGAAGAGGTCGCCGGGGGGGGTAGAATCGTCGGTTACTGCGGCGACCGGGCACTCGGGATCGGCAGACTCGTAGTTGAGGACTCGGAACAGCCGGCGGTGGTGCATCGCCAGGAGGCTTGCAATGAGCTCGACCATCCCGCCGCCCGCCCCAAGATTGCCGAAGAAACTCTTGGCGGCAACGACCGGCAGGGGGCGACTGCGACCGGCGAAGACCTCGTGGACGGCCCGGGCCTCGTCGCGGTCGCCGCTGCGAGTGCTGAGCCCGTGGGCATGGAGGTGCCCGATTTCGTCCGACGGGAGGCCGGCCCCTTCCAAGAGGGCCCGCAAGACGCCGGCCATGGCACGGTCGTGGCGCGCGGCCATGCGGGGGCCGACCGCTGCGCGGCTGGCGGCGGCCAGGATCTCGCCGTAGATGGTTGCATGGCGGGCTTGGGCGTGCCGGAGTTCCTCGAGCATGATGGCCCCCGCTCCTTCACCCAAGACCATCCCGGTCCGATCGCGGTCGAAGGGCCGGCTGACGCGGGCCGGGTCGCCGTTGCCCGGCGCCACTTCCTCCTGAGTGACCGCATGGAGGGTCTTCATCGCGTGGAGCCGGGTGCCGGCGGCGCCGCAGAGCATGGCGTCGGCGCTGCTGCGGCGAATGATCTCGAAGGCCTCGCCGACGGCCGCGTTCGCCCCCGCCTCGCGGAGTGTCAGGGAGTTGTTCGGCCCGCGGAAGTCGTTGTAGATGGCCACGTGGCTGGCCGGCATGTTGGGCAAATACTTCAGCAGCCACAGGGGCGACATCTTGGGCATCCCCTCGGCGCCCCAGCGGGAGAAATGGAACTCCGACTGGGCGTCCAGGCACTGGAGCACGCCCTCGACGAACTCGTCGGGGGGACTGAGCATGAAATCGGTGCCGTAGCTGATGCCCGCCCGGTCCGGATCCAGTTGGCCCGGGGCGACACGGGCGTCGCTCAGCGCCAGTTGCGCCACCGCGACGCCCATCTGGCACTCGCGGCACATCATTTTCAGCCCCTTGCGAATCGCCTTCTTCTGCTCCTTGTCGAGGGGGCCGAAGTCGTCGATTTCGCCATGGAACCGGCCCGCGGGCGCCGCCACCCGCACGGACAGCCCCTCCGGATCGAGGGCCTGCACGGGGCCGACGCCGCTCCGGCCGGCCGAAAGCGCCTCCCAAAACGCCTCCTTCGTGTTGCCCAGCGGGCTGATGACGCCGACGCCCGTGATGACGACCCGACGCGACTGGGAACTCATGCGTGCTCCTGGGCTGACCGTAGAATCCCCGTATTTTATCGCAAACCGGAGCCGGACGGAAGGAGCAAGGATGAAGGATGAAGGCGGAAAAAAGCCCCCGACCACGCTTCGCGCGGTGCCCGCGTCCGGGGGGTGTTGCGGAAGACGGAGGGCGGAAGGGTGCGAAGCCGCAAGCGGCTGCAACCTCAAATCTCAGATCTCAAATGCCCAATCCCTAATCCCTCTTCCGCCACGCGGCACCGGGCACCGTGCGAAGCATGGTCGTCTGGTCGGCCACACTTGCCTTGCTCTCGACGAACACCACCAGGTCCGCCCGCGGCGACGGGCTCAAGAGCCCAAGCGGCGCGCCGCCCCCCGGCGGCTTGCCGTCGATCGGCATCGGCAGGGCCACCATGCCCATGCCCACCAACAAGACCTGGTCGACCGGCCAGCGGAACCGCTCCTGGAAGCGGAAATGGCTCATTTGCGGGACGTCGATCTTCGCCCGCTGATGCGAGCCGTTGGGCGCGGGCACGTCGAGGAGGACGGGCAGGAGCCTCTCGACCTCGTCGATGTCGCACTTGATCGTGGCGTCAATGGTGCGACGATCGACGGACATCAACGGGCAGAGTTCCATCGAGAGCCCCTCGTCGATCTGGCCCGTCCGGCTTTCGAAACCCGGCCAGGCGTCCGGCCGCGCCACGACGTCGCGGACGTAGGCCCGGCCTCGCACAAGCGAGACCAGGGTCGCCTGCCCGTTGTTCACCAGCAGGTGCGGCGAGCCGAGCTCCCGGAAGTCGCTGCGGCGTTGGAGATCAGCCAAGAGGACCGCTGCCTCTTCCTTGGGCATGAGCCAGGCGCAGGCGCCGGGGGTTTGGACGGGAACAGGTCGGAGGACCCGCTGGGCCCGGGCCCGCCAACCGGGACTGTCGATCGTCACGATGCGGAGGCCCAGGGCGCAGGTCTGGGCTTCGCTGGCAACGAACCGCTCGACCAGGCCGGCCACGACCGCCTGCACTTGCGGCGTGTGGTACACCCGAAGCGTCCGCGGCCCGGCGCTGAGGATGCCCAACGGCTCCGAGTGCCACAACTCGTATCCGGTCTCCCGCAGGATCCAGTCGATCACTGCCTGTTCGGGCCGCTTGGTCGTGGTGACGCGGCTGGTGTACGGGCTGATGTCGTACTCCCGCCAAACCTGCCCCTGCTCGTTGGGCAACGTGTCGTTGCCGCTGGTCACGCGGACGACGGTCTGCCCCCGCAACTCACCTGCCGCGACCCAAGCGACGATCAACGCACAGAGAGTTCGCGTCCACATGGGTGGGCCTCCTCGCCTCCACAGGAACCGGGAAAATGCGGCCGGCCAGTATAGGGAGCAAGCCCCAGCGGGGCAATAGCGGAAGGCGGAAGGCGAAAAGTGAGAAAGGGGAGAAGGGTGAAGACGTTTAGCGGGCGGGCTTGCCCGCCGAGTTAGGCAGGCGCTGCGAAGCCGCAAGCGGCCGCTACGCCTGCCCATTGCGCAACAGGCCGACCACCAGAGACCCGTTGTGGCCGCCGAAGCCGAAACTGTTGGACATTGCGACCGAGACCCTCCGCTGGCGGACCTGATTGGGGGTGTAATCTAGATCGCAAGTGGGGTCTGGCGTCTGGTAGTTGATCGTCGGCGGGATCAGCCCGTCCCGAAGGGCCAAGATCGAGAAGATCAGTTCCACCCCCCCGCTGGCGCCCAGCAGGTGCCCAAGCTGACTCTTCGTGCTGGAGATGCTCAGCTTGTAAGCGTGATCTTTGAAGACCGTCTTGATGGCCAGCGTTTCCGCCTGATCGCCCAGGGGGGTACTGGTGCCGTGGGCATTGACGTAGCCGACCTCGGGGGGATTGAGCCGTGCGTTTCGCAGGGCCAGGGTCATGGCGTGGGCCGCCCCGACGCCGTCCTTGTCCGGCTGAGTGATGTGGCCGCCGTCGGCACTCATTCCGTAGCCGAGCATTTCGGCATAGATGCGGGCGCCGCGAGCCCGGGCATGCTGGAGCTCCTCGAGGACCAGCACGCCGGCGCCCTCGCTGAGGACGAAACCGTCGCGGTCGCGGTCGAAGGGGCGGCTGGCGCCGGCCGGGTCGTCGTTCCGCTCCGATAGGGCCCGCATGGCGGCGAAGCCGGCCAGGCCCATGTGGGTCACGGCGGCCTCCGTGCCGCCGGTGATCATAACGTCGGCGTCATCGTACTGGATGGCGCGGAAGGCCTCGCCGATGGCGTTGGCCGCGCTGGCGCAAGCGGTGACGATGGCGACGTTGGGACCCTTCAGGCCCCACTGGATCGAGAGCTGCCCGCTGGCCGCGGTCGCGATCAG
>JBEKCP010000429.1:0-5402 GCA_050014815.1 Thermoguttaceae bacterium
GCCGAAGGTGCGCCGGATGGCGCGCGCGACCTCGAATCCGGCCGTGTCGTTCTCGGGAAACATGACGTCGAGCACGACGGCGTCGGGCCGGCGCTCTTGGATGCGGCCGACGGTTTTCTCGGCATCCGTCTCGATGGCGACCTCGTAGCCTCGGCTTCGCAGCACGCTGCCCACCGCTCCGGCAAAATCCGTGTCGTCATCCACAATCAGCAAGTATGCCATGAGTACTCCTCCATCAGTTGGGCCTTGGGGGTTCGTCGGGGGAAGCCGGAAAATCGAGTTGGACCACGGTGCCCTCCGCCGGGGTGCTCTCGACGTGTACGCGGACTTTGCCGGCCAGGGCGGTTTGCCGCACGATGGCCAGCCCCAGGCCGGTCGAAGCCTTGTTGTGCTTGACGGCCTCGGTCGTGCGGAAGTAGTCGTCGAAGATGTGCGGCAGCTTTTCGGCCGGGAGCCCGATCCCGTGGTCCCGGACGACCACGCGGGCGCCGCCGTCCGCCGCCGGGCGGCACGACACGGATACCCGTTGCCCGTCCCGCGAGTAGCTGATCGCGTTCGATAGGACGTTGTCGATCATCATGATGGCGTGGTCGTGTACGCCGCGGACCGAGGCGGGCGACAGATCTTCCTCCAGCGTGATGCCCCGCTTCGCCGCCTGGGGCTTCAGGTTGGCCAGGCTCGACTGGATCAAGGCGGGCAGGTCGATCGGGCCCCGCGCCGGCGGGTCCTGCACGTGGGACCGCAAATTGGCCAGTTGCAGCATCGCCTTGATTTCTCGCGACAGCATCTCGCACCGCGCGGCGATCTGCCGCATGACGGCCAGCGCCTGGTCGGAAATCGAGCCGCAATAGCCGCCCAGCAGGAGCTGCGTGTTGGCATGGATGGCCGCAAAAGGCGCCTTCAACTGGTGTGTCGTGCGGATCATGTACCGGGCCCTCTCTTCCGTGGCCGCCACCAGCCGCCGATTGATGGCGGCAAGCTCCTCGTCCCGCTGGCGCAGCGCGCCGGCCAGCCGCGACGCCAGGTACCACACCGTCCCCGAAATAAACACCACGGAGCCGAAACGCCACCCCAGGACCGTCGCCGGCATGCCGCCCGGACCGGGCACGAGCGAGCCGGCCAGCACCGACGCCGACGGCACTACGCCGGTACCCTCCAAGAGAACGCACGCAAGATACATGCCCATGGCCGAGAGCGTCACCAGCAGGCTCTGCGCCCGCGGAAAGAAAATGCAGGCCAGGACGATGTGAAACAGGTACATCAGCGGAGCAAAGGTCTCCAGGCTGCCCAGGTAATGGACCACCACGGTGAGCATCGCCAGGTCCAGCAGAATCTGTAGCCACAGGCCGGCCAACATCAGCGCCGCGCGGCGTTTGCTGCGCGCGGCCGCGCGGGCCATCGCCAGGTAGGCCGCGTTCAGCGCCGCCAGGACCCCGGCCACCGCCAAGGGCCAGGGGGGAGTCAAGCGGATCCCGTGGCGCAAGAGAACGTCCGGGGGGACCAGGGCCAGCAGGGCCAGCCCCGCCAGCACCGCAATGACCATCCACCGGAGCGAGCAGAACCATGCGACGTTTTGGAACAGCAGCCGTTGATCGGTTTCCTCGCGGACCGGCGGCTCGGCCGCGGCGCCGGTCCGGGCGCAGCCCTCGATGGGCAAGTCATAGACGGCCCACACCGGATTGGCTGTTTCGGTGGTCAAGTCAGTCTACCAACCAGGTGGTTCCGGCGCCGAACAATCGCGACAACTCGCCGCGGCCGCGCTTGGCCATCGCGGTGTCGATCTGCGCCATGAGCAGGTCGTCGTAGGTGGGCTTCTCCACCTGGCGGAAGATGCCCAAAGCCGTGGGGAAATGGGGCGGCTGAAGGCCCGCCAGGAGGTAGGCTTGCACCGGCGACGGATTCCGGGGGTCGTGAATGAGCAAGTCCTGCTCCCGAACGCCGGCGGCTCCGATCGTGGCGACGATGGGGTCCGTCTTCACCAGCGCGACGCCCTTGCCGCCGTCCTTTCCAAAACGGATCGGCTTGCCTTGTTCCAGGTAGACCCAGTGCTCGTCGCGCACGGAGCGGTCGGTAAAGTTGTCCAACGCGCTCTCGTTGAAGATGACGCAGTTCTGCCGGATCTCGACGAAGGACGTCCCCTTGTGCCGAGCCGCCGCTTCGAGCACCCTGCCCAGGTGCGCCGGATCGGCGAACACCGAGCGGGCGACAAAAGTCCCCTCGGCGGCCAGCGCAAGCTCGATCGGCCGGATCGGGTGCTCGATGGTGCCCGAAGGGCTCGATTTCGTCTTCTTGCCGAACTCCGAGGTCGGCGAGTATTGCCCCTTGGTCAACCCGTAAATCTGGTTGTTCAGCAGGAGGATGTTAATGTCCAGGTTCCGCCGCAGGCAGTGGATCAGGTGATTCGTGCCGATCGAGAGGCTGTCTCCGTCTCCCGTGACCACCCAGACGGACAGGTCCGGCCGGGCGCATTTCAGCCCCATGGCGATGGCAGGCGCGCGGCCGTGAATCCCGTGGAACCCGTATGTGTTGAGGTAGTATGGGAACCGCGACGAACAGCCTATCCCGGAGACGAACACGATCCGCTCGCGCGGGATGCCCAGCCGCGGCAAGAGGTTCTGCACCTGCGCGAGGATGGCATAATCCCCGCAGCCCGGACACCACTTGACCTCCTGGGCGGATTGGAAGTCCGCCCGCGTCAGTTGAAGCCCCCCGCGGTCCAAGATGTCCGTCGAGCAGCTTGGTGCGCCCATGCTCATTTCTGTGGTTCTCCCAGCATTGATTCGATTTTCTCCTGGATCTCGCGGACGCGGAACGGCCGGCCTTCCACCTTCGAGAAACCGACGGCATCCACGAGGAACCGGTCGCGGAGCATGCTGCGGAGCTGCCCCATGTTGTTCTCCGGGACCAGGACCCGCCGGTACTTCGCCAACACGGCGCCCAGGTTGGCGGGGAAGGGATTCAAGTAGCGGAGGTGCAGATGCGCGACGCGGTGTCCCGCCTGGCGGGCTTCGTCGACGGCCGCCGCGATCGCCCCGTAGGTGCTGCCCCAGCCGACCACCACGAGATCGCCCTTCGCCGGTCCGACCGCCTCGGCCGGGGGAATGTCGCGGGCAATCCCCTCGATCTTTTGGGCCCGCAGATCGACCATGCGCTGGTGGTTGGCCGCGTCATAGCTGACCACTCCGGTGATGTCCTCCTTTTCGAGGCCGCCGATCCGATGTTCCCGGCCCGGCGTCCCCGGCACCACCCAGGGGCGGGCCAGGGTCTCGGGGTCCCGGCGGTAGGGAGCGAAGTCCTCCGGCGTCGGCAGGCCGTCGGCGCGCAGGTCGGGTAGTTCCGCGGGATTGACGATCCGCCACGGCTCGGCGCCGTTGGCCAGGAAACTGTCGGACAACAGCATGACCGGCGTCATGTACTTGATCGCCAGCCGGACCGCCTCGAAGGCCATGTGGAAGCAGTCGGCGGGCGTTGCCGCCGCCAGGACCGCCAGGGGGCAGTCCCCGTGCCGCCCGTACATCGCCATCCAGAGATCGCTCTGCTCGGTCTTGGTGGGCATGCCGGTGCTCGGCCCCGCCCGCTGGACGTTGACAACCACCAGCGGCAACTCGGTCATGACGGCCAGCCCGAGGCCCTCGGCCTTCAACGAGAGGCCCGGCCCGCTCGTGCCGGTTATCCCGATGGCGCCCCCGAAGGAGGCGCCGATTGCGGCGACGCAGGCGGCGATCTCGTCCTCGGTCTGGAGCGTGCGGACGTCGAACTCTTTGCGCGAGGACAATTCGTGCAGGATCTCGCTGGCCGGGGTAATGGGATAGCTTGCGTAGACGAGCGTTCGGCCGGCGCGCCCGGCCGCCGCGATCAGCCCGAGCGCCGCCGCTTCGTTGCCCGTCACCCGCCGGTATCGCCCCTTCGGCAGCCGGGCCGCCGCAACGGTGTGTTGCACGCGAAACAATTCCGCGGTGTCGGCGTAGTTGTAGCCGGCCCGCAAGCTCGCCCCGTTGGCCTCCATCGCCGCCGGGTTCTTCCCGAACTTCTTCATCAGCCACTCCAACACCGGCTGCAACGGGCGATCGTACAACCACAGGGTCAGCCCCAGGGCGAAGAAATTCTTGCACCGCGCGGCGTCCTTGCGCGACAACTGCGCATGCTTCACCGCCTTCTCGTTCAGCTTGGTCATGGCCACCGGAATCACCCGGAATGCCGACAGATCGCCCCCCTCCAGCGGATTGGACGCGTACTCGGCCTTCGCCAGGTTGGCCGGCGTGAACTCGTCTTCGTTCACGATGACGATCCCGCCGGGCTGCAAGTCCGGAAGATTGACCCGCAACGCAGCCGGATTCATGGCCACCAGCACATACGGGGAATCCCCGGGCGTGTGGACCTCGTGGTCGGCAAAGTTGAGCTGATAGCCGCTCACCCCCCCCAGCGACCCCGCGGGCGCCCGGATCTCGGAGGGATAATCGGGGGCCGTGCAGACCACGGTCCCGGTCATCGAAGCGATGTCCGCGAACTGGCTGCCCGCCAGTTGCATGCCGTCGCCGGAATCCCCGGCGAACCGCACCGTGGCGCAAGGCACGGAAACGAACTGCTTGTCTTTCGAAAGCTTCGCCCGCGTCATAACTTTCTCACCGATCTGTGTTCGATCCGTGTTCCATCCGTGGCTGAATCTGGAAGCCACTCTTCGGCCGGGCCTCAGTCCTAGCCGGGACTCCCCAACACCGCCAACCCCAACGCCAACTCCGCCAGGTCCGTTCGTGCCAAGTAATCCCGGATCTGCTGATGCACCACGCGGACCAGATCGCTGAGCACGCAATTTCTCCCCTGGCACGCCGGGCGACTCAGGGGGCACCCGTAACTCGAAATCGGCCCCTCGACGGCCTCGTAAATCTGGAGCAGTTTGATTTCCTCGGCCGGCACGTTCAGATCGAAGCCCCCCAATGGACCGCGGGAGGAGTCCACCAACCCGGCTTTGACGAGCCGGTGCATCACCTTCGCCAGATGATGGCCGGAGGCCTGCAACCGCTCGGCGATCGCCTGGTTGGTGAACCGATGCCCCTCTTGCGTGGCCAGCAGTGCCATGGCATGCAGGGCCAGGGAGACTGCCTCGGACATGGTCACGAGGCTGGAAACACACTCCGGCATGGGAGACGACACCCCCTTTTCTGGGCTAATCCTATGCGGTCATCCTCATCACAGCATTATAGTACCAGATAACCATTTTTATCCATCCCGTCAAGTGGGCGTTGCCAACGTTCGTCCTCTCTCCCTCCGGGAGAGGGTTAGCCCGAATTATTCATCGTATGCAGCCAACCGGCCGTAGCGGACGATCCGCGGAGGCGTCTGGCAAGAGCGAGGGCACTGTAGTCGTAACAGGCGCACAAGACCCCCTTTCCCCCAGAGCCGGA
>JBEKCP010000430.1:0-10088 GCA_050014815.1 Thermoguttaceae bacterium
ACGGTAACATTCACATTCGTGGTGGGGCCGGTGCCATCGCCCGAACCGCTGCCGTCTCCAGTGCCGGTGCCCGTGCCCGAACCGGTGCCGGCGCCGTCGCCCGTTCCGGAGCCGCCGCCCACCGTAACGTTGACGTTCGTGCCGCCGCCTGCGCCACTCGCCACGCCGCCGTGACCGCCGCCGTGGCCAACAACCACTCCCCCTCCATGGTCGCCGCCAACAACTACACCCCGGCCGCGATCCACGACGTAGTCCGGCCCGCGGTCAATGAGGTAGTCAGGGCGGTCAACGATGTAATCTCGGCCGCGATCGACAACGTAATCTCGGCCGCGATCGACAATGTAGTCCGGCCCGCGATCGACGATATAATCCCGGCCGCGATCCACAACGACCGGCCGATCACGCACGGCGAACGGGTCCGGGGCAATGATCGTCGGCCTCGTCTCGATCACCGGCCGGGGCGCGACATAGGTGGGCTGGGCACGCACGATGGGCATTACGGTGAACAGGGGCTCGCGGTGCCCGAGGCCGTCGAGATACATCCCGACGAGGCTGCCCCAAGAGCCTTCGAAGATCACCGACGAGCGGCCGTCGTTCCAGCCCCATTGCTCGCCGACTTCATCGCCGCGCTCATTGACGACGCGGAACTTGTGCTTTTTCTCGGCCTCCGCCGTCGCGTTGAAATGGACGACGATGTGCAAGTATTTCTGCGGCCCCGCTTCGGCGGCCGCGGCCGGGCCGGGCCGCGCCTCGTTGAGCCTGGTAACGTCCGTAAACAAGTTGTTGATGTGCCACGGCGGAAGAGTCACGGTCCTCGTGCTCAAGTCCGCGGCCATCGCCAACGACGCAGCCAACAGGAAGAACGCCGCACCTGCCAGTAATGACCTGCCGCTTCTCATCCCCGTGCTCCTTATTCGTATTCACATGATTGTAAAAACCCGCCAGGACTCCCGGCGCGGTCGTTTGCTCACACGCCAATCCACACTGTCTAGCGTAGCAATCTCCTCGCGAATTTGCAATAAGGCCGCCCCGGCAAATATCGCCCACTCCCGAAATGTCAGCGGAGCGGGCGGACCGGTCGCCCCACTTCACCATCGTTATACCGCCGGACAATTATTCCCCAGGATGGCCGGAAGGCCAGAAAAATCGTGGCAGGGTAGTCCGGGTCTGGTAGGCTGGGTAATATGGATAATATAGAGATGAGTCTGGCACCAGCTATTCGTGGGCAAACACTAGCCCGAAGCGCAAGCGAGGGAGTGGGAACCGTTACCCTCGCTTGCGCGTCGGGCTAGTGTCGAAAACCCGCCCCGGATGCGTTGCGCGTGAATAATCCGGGCTGGGTGCTAAGTGCGGTGCCATCAGAACCTTGACCAACTCTCGATCCGGTGTGATACTGCCGAGACATTAGCAGTGCGAGGCCTTTCGACGAAGGGATCCATTCGATGAGTACCGTCCGTGCAAATGAACAGGTCCTGGCGGGCTTTCACGACGACTTCGACGCCTTGCGCCGCGAGGTGGCCAAGATCGTGGTCGGGCAGCCCCAGGTGATCGACGGGGTGTTGGTCGCGGCCGTGGCCGGCGGGCACGTCCTGGTCGAGGGCGTGCCGGGCGTCGGCAAGACGGTCCTGGTCGAGACGCTCTCCGACGTGCTCCAACTCACCTCGAACCGCATCCAGTTCACGCCCGACCTGATGCCGTCCGACCTGCTGGGCACGTACGTCGTGATGGAGTCGGCGCAGGGCCGGCGGACGTTCGAGTTCCAGCAGGGGCCGATCTTTGCGAACCTGATCCAGGCCGACCACATCAACCGCGGCACGCCCAAGACGCAGTCGGCCCTGTTGCAGGCGATGGAGGGCGAGGTGATCGCCATGGGGCACGAGGAATTCCACCTGCCGCAGCCGTTCTTCGTCATGGCCACGCAGAACCCGTTGGAGATGGAAGGGACCTTCCCGCTGCCCGAGCCCGAGCTGGACCGGTTCTTCTTCAAGCTCCTGGCCCCGCGGCCCACCGGAGCCGAGATCGAGGCCGTGCTGGACCGGACGACCGAAGGGCTGCCGCCGGAGACCCGCGCCCTGATCGACGGGAAGCGGCTCTTGGAGATGCGGGATATCGCCCGCACCGTGATGCTCAATCCGGCCCTGCGGCACTGGGTGGTCGGCCTGGTGACGGCGACGCACCCCGACGGCGAGTCGGCGCCGGAGCCGATCCGCCGCTACGTCCGTTACGGGGCCGGCGTCCGGGCAGCCCAGGCGATGGTCCTGGGGGCCAAGATCCTCGCCGCGGCCGACGGCCGCTCCGAAGTGGCCCGGGAAGACCTCGCCCGCCTGGTCCTGCCGGCCCTGCGTCACCGCGTGCAACTGAACTTCGAGGGCCAGGCGGAGAACGTCTCCCCGGACGGGCTGGTGGAGAGCGTGGTTGCGGCGGTGAAGTAATTGCAGGTTGCAGAATGAAGAATGAAAAATGCAAAATGTAAAATGTAAAATGTAAAATGAAGAGGCCGGCCGTTGCCGGTTGATCGCCTCACGATGTGCCACGCATGCCTCTCGACTGCCACTGCTCTTTCCGCGCCGCCGCGGTGCCCGTTCGATTTCCGGTTCTCAATCTCCAATTTGCATTTTTCAATTTGCATTTTTCAATTTGCATTTTGCATTTTGCATTCTGCATTCTGCAATTTTCAATCTTCGATCTGACATGCCCACGCCCTCCGACCTCCTCACGCGCCTCCACTACCTCGCGCTGGTCTCCCGGCGGATGGGCGGCAGCCCGCTTCTGGCCGCGGCCCGAAAAAAACTCCCCGGCGGCGGGACGGAAGTGACGGGCTATCGCGACTACGCGCCGGGCGACGATTGGCGGCAGATCCACTGGACCTGGTGCGCACGCCGGGACGAGATGCTGGTGAAGATCTTCGAGGGCGAGGCCGATCGGCACGTCTATCTCCTGCTGGATTGCTCGCCGAGCATGGGGTTCGGCCGGCCGCCGAAACTCCAGCTCGCCCGCCGCATCGCCGCGGCCCTGGGGTACGTGTCGCTCATGAACATGGACGGCCTGGGCGTGGCGGCCTTCGCCCAAACGCTCCTGGCCGACCTGCCGACGGTGCACCACGTGTCCCGGTTCAAGCGGCTTGCGGAGTTCCTCGACGATTTGGCGCCCGCCGGGGCACCCGCTTGCGGGTCGCGGACGAACCTGGCCCGGTCGGTCGAGGCCCTCGTGCGGCGGTTCCCGCGGCCGGGGCCGGTCGTGGTCCTGAGCGACCTCTACGACCCCGAGGGCTTCCATCGCGGACTGGACCTGCTGCGATACTCGGGTTACGAACCGCGGCTGGTACACCTGGTGGATCCCGAGGATGCCCGGACCGACCTCCTCGGCGACCTGGAGCTTGTGGACGCGGAATCGCAATCGGCCCGAGAGGTGACGGTGACGGGCCGGGCGGCGCGGCGGTATCGGGCGCTCGTGGCCGAGTTCCACGGCCGCGTGGCCGACTACGTCCGGCGCTGCGGCATGGCGTGGATGCGATTCCCCTGCGACATGGCGGAAGACGAGGTCCTCTTGCGGGCGCTCGGCGCACGGCGGGGGAGCGAAAAAGCCCCCCGACTGCGTCGGGGGGATCGGAGTGCGCCATGACCTTCGCACATCCGCTGGCATTCTGGCTGGTGCTGGTCGCGATCCCCGTCGTGATCCTGTATATGCGGCGGGTCGGCCTCGACCGCCGGACCGTGGCGACCGGTATGTTCTGGGAGCAAGTGTTTGAGGAACAGCGGGCACGGACCCGTTGGCAGCGGTGGCGGAACAAGGTCTCGCTGGCAGTCGAGCTTCTGCTGGTGGCGATCGGGACGCTGGCGGCGGCCGGCCCGCAGATCCCCCGGCCCGAGCTCGTCGTTCTTGTCATCGACAACTCGGCCAGCATGGACGCCACCGACGTGGCGCCCTCACGGCTGGCCGCGGCCAAGGCGTATGCCCACCGGCTGATCGACGCCCTTGGGCCGGACGACCAGATGGCGGTGCTCACCGCGGGCGGCACGCCCACTGTCGTGTCCATCGCCGACAGCGACCGCGCACAGTTGCGGGCGGCCATTGACTCGATTCAGCCAAAGAGCGCCCTAGCGTCAATGGCGGCGGCACTGCGGGTCGCCGAGGCCTTTCCGGTGTCGCCCGGTGCGACGCGCCGGATCGTGGTCCTCAGCGACGGCTGCTTCGCCGACGCCGCTGCGCTATCGGCCCAGCACGGCTTCGAGCTCGTCCGTTTCGGCACGCCTGCCCCGAATACGGCCATCACGCGATGGACGGTCCGCCGCGGCATGGCCGATCCCCGCGAGTGCCAGGTCCTGGCCGAGACGCGGAATTACTCGCCCCGATCGGCCGAATGCCAATTGGTGGTGGCGATGGAGGGCCGGCCGATCGACACGGTACACGTCTCGATGCCCCCCAATGGCCGATGGCAGCAGGTCTTTTCGATGACCACCTCGGCGGGCGGGACGCTCACCGCGCGGCTCGGTCCACCGGACGCGTACCGGGCCGATAACTTCGCGATCGTGTACCTACCGCCGGCGCCGACGTACCGGATTCAATATACAGCAGCCGGTACTCAGTACCCAGTACTCAGTACTCAGTACTCAGTACTCAGTACCCGGGGCTCGCCACCCAGTCCCCTCTTCCGCGCCCTCTTGGCCAATCCGCTGGTCGAGATTGTCGATGCAAAGGCCGCGGACGGCCGGCGAGATGCCGGCCCAAGCGTTTCTATCCAGGTGGCGCGGCTGGCCGAGGACTCGCCAATCCTGGCCGGAGTGAGCATAGTGGACGTGTACTTGGGCGGCGCGAAGCCCTTGGAACTGACCGAGGCTGCCAAAACCCATGCCCGGCCGCTGCTTTGGATGGCCGACGGCACGCCGCTGGGCTACGCCATCGAGCGGCCGGAGGGCCGGGTGGTCGTGCTGTGCGGCAGCCTGGCCGAGAGCAACCTCGCCATGCAGACGGCGTTTCCGATCTTCGTGACCAATGCCCTCGATTGGCTGGCCGCCCCACCCGTACGGGCGGAGCGCGACCAAAAGCCCGCCGGCTGCGTCGGCGCGATCACCCCTAGCCTCGACCTCCGCGCCCCGGCCGACCTGGGCGTCGATCCGGACTCGGCGGTCATCCGCCAGCCGCGGCCGCCGGCGCGGCTCTGGCCGGCAGTGCTGGTGTTTGCGATCCTTATGATGGAGTGGTGCCTGTATCAGCGGCGATGGATGAGCTGAAATGATGGTGACGGACTGGACAGTGACGGAGATTTTCGCGGGGCAGTTCTGCTTGGCTCGGCCGCTGTGGCTGGCCTCGCTGGCGGTGCTGCCCGTGATGCTCTTCTACTGGCGGTGGACGCTGGTGCGGTTCTCATTACGTCGGCAGATCGCGTCGCTGGTGATCCGCACGGTCCTGCTCGTCCTGGTGGCCTTGGCCCTGAGCGGCCCGAAACTGATCGTGACCGGTCCGAACGCCCCGGAGTTCCTGGTCATCGTGCCCGATTGTGGCCCGGCCGTGCCCCCTGGCTCTAGCTTAGGTCAAGTGGGCCAGTCCTACGCGGCCGCGGCCAAGGAGGCCGGCCTGGAAATGCCTCCGCTGCTAATTATTCACTTGAACAGCCCGGAGAAAATCGCTCGCGACGACCTCCTTGCCAGGGAACTCGCCGTCGCCCGGGCGTCGATTCCCGCGGAACGTGTCGGGCGAATACTGATGTTGTCGGACGGGTGCGGCGATCCGTTGGCGACGACCCGGGCCGCGGAGGCGGCTGGCGTGCCGATCTCGACCGTACCGTTGCCCCCGCCGACCCCCGAGGTCTACGTGGCCGCCGTCGCCGCGCCGCAGCAGGTCCGCCGGGGCGAACCGTTCTACCTCGACGCCACCGTGCAGTCGGACCATGAAGACAACGGCACGCTACGGGTACTCCGCGGCTCGGAAGTAATCCATACGCAGAAAATCCACCTGGCGGCGGGCGAGAACCGGTTCCGCTTCCCGCTGGTCGTCGCCGAAGGCCCGGCCGCCCTCCTGACCGTCCGCATCGACGACTGCAAGGACACGATCCCGGAGAACAACACGGCGGGCTGCGTGGTCATGGTCGGTCCGCCGCCCCGCGTGCTCCTGGTCGAGAGCCAGCCGGTCCTGGCCGCCCACCTGGCCAAGGCCCTCCGCGGCGAGAACGTCGAGGTCGAGGTCCGCCCGCCGGAAGAAATGCCCTCCAGCCTAGAAGACATGAGGCGCTACGAGCTGGTCATCCTGTCGAACGTGCCGGCCCCGTCGCTGGGGACCCCACGGATGGAAGTGCTGCGGACCTACGTGCGGCAGTTCGGCGGCGGGCTGATCGCGGTCGGGGGCCAGCAGTCCTTCACGGTCGGCGAATACCACGGCACTCCGCTGGAAGACCTCCTGCCCGTCATCTCCGCCGTCAAGCGGCCCAAGCCCAAGCCCAGGCTCGCCATGGTGCTCGTGCTGGACGTTTCGGGCTCGATGGAGGGCCGCAGCATCAGCCTGGCGAAGGAGGCGGTTGGACGCGCGGTCGATATGCTCACCCCGCGCGACCAGGTCGGAGTGCTGGCCTTCGAGGACGAAAGCCGCTGGATCGCCCCGTTGAGCCCGGTGACCGATAAACAGAAGATCCTTGGCCAGATCAACCTGCTGGCGGCCGGCGGCGGCACGACGATGTACCCGGCGATCGAGCGGGCGTTCCTGGCCTTGCGCGAGGCCCACGCCGATACGAAGCACATCCTGGTGGTGACCGACGGGATCTCGAATCCGGGCGATTTCGACGCCCTGGCCAAGCAGGTTGCGGCCGCGGGCATCACCATGTCCACGGTAGGCGTGGGCGACGAGCCGGCCCGGCCGCTCTTGAGGAGCATCGCCGCTCGGGCCGGCGGCCACGCGTACTTCTGCGACGACGCCGCCTCGCTGCCGAAGATCTTCGCCATCGAGACCACCATGGCCGCCAAGATCGGCATCACCGAGGAGCCCTTCTTTCCCAAGGTGATCCATGCGGCCCCGGCGATCGGCGGGCTGGATTTTGCCCACGTGCCGACGCTCTTGGGCTACGTCGAGACGCAAGCCCGGCCCGAGAGCCTTGTGGTATTGGCCGCTCGGACCGGAGAGCCGATCCTGGCCCTGTGGCGATACGGATTGGGCACCACCGCCGCCTTCACTTCCGACATCCAGAGCCGCTGGGCCGCCGCCTGGCTGGGCTGGGACGGTTTCGGGCAGTTCTGGGTCCAGCTCGTTCGCCAGACGATGCGGAAAGACCCGATGCGGAACACCCAGTTCCGGGCGGAGTACTCCGGCGGCCGGATCCGCGTGACCTGGGACGCCGTCGATCCGGACGGCAAATTCGTCAACGGCGCCGAGGCCGCGGTGTCGGTGCTCGATCCGAAGGGATCGCGCCGCGAGGTCCGGCTGGACCAGGTCGCGCCCGGCCGGTATGCCGCGAGCCTGGAGGCCACGGACATCGGGCCGTATTATCTTGAGGGCAAGCTCCGCTACGAGGGCCGGGCGATCGACACCCAGCGGCTGGGACTCGTGGTGCCGTATCCGGACGAGTTGCGGGTCCGGCCGGTCAACGTCGAGCTGCTGCGTGCAATCGCCCAGCGGACCGGCGGCCGGTACGACCCGACGCCCGCCGAGGCGATGGCCCCCAGCGGCCGGACCGTGCCGCGGACGTTCCGGCTGTGGCCGTGGATCTTGGGGGCGGTCTTGCTCGGGTTGGTGCTCGACGTGGCGGTAAAGCGCCCGCGGAGTGCGAAGCCGCAAGCGGTTTGCAATCTCAAATCAAAAATCTCAAATCCAAAATCCAAAATCTGATGAAACACCTCGTGATTTCCCTGCTGGCGATGGCGTTTGCCGGCGGGACAAGCGTTGCGGCGGAGCCCGGGCCGCCGCTGGGCTGGAAGCCGGCGCCGGCCGCCGCCGCGGTGCCGGAGGAAGGGGCCGACGCGACCGGGCCGTCGCTGGAAGAGATCGCGGCTGCCGCGGCCAAAGCGCCGCCGGCCGGGCCGCCGCGCAAGACCTTGCCCACGGTCGTCCCACGCGAGACCTATCCGCTCCCCTATCGAGCGATCCTGCTCGGGTACTTCAAGTGACCGCCTGGTCGTGGGCAATAGAGCCGCGACCGGCGGTCGCGGATTTGTGAAATCGATCAGGACAGTCCCAGCCGCTGGCGGATCTCGGCCGCGCAGTCTTCCCTCTTGACGCGCCACTGGCGGAGCGTGTCGCGGTCGCGGACGGTTACCGTGCCGTCGGAGAGCGTCTGGCCGTCCACCGTAATGCAAAACGGCGTGCCCACCTCGTCCTGGCGGCGGTAGCGGCGGCCCACCGCCCCCTTCTCGTCGTAGAAGACGTTGAAGTGCGGCTTCATGGCGGCATAGATTTCCTTGGCGACCTCGGGCATGCCGTCTTTCTTGACCAGCGGGAAGACGGCGGCCTTGATCGGCGAGAGCCGCGGATGGAGTCGCAGGAACACCCGGCGGGTCGGCTTCCCGCTCTCGTCCGGCACCTCGTCCTCGTTGTAGGCTTCGCAGAGGAAGGCCAAAGTGGCCCGGTCCGCGCCAGCCGAGGGCTCGATCACGTGCGGGAGGTAGCGGTCCTTGGTCAGGTCGTCGAAGTAGCTCAGGTCCTTGCCGCTGCCGCGGTGCCTCGGCTTCCCGTCGGCGTCCAGCTCGACGACCAGACTATCCCCCTGGCGGACGAGCTTCCCCTCGGCATGGCTGCGGAGATCGAAGTCGCCACGATGGGCCACCCCCTCCAACTCGCCGAAATCGCCCGCCGCCAGAAACGGGAAAGCGTATTCGATGTCGGCCGTGCCGCAGGAGTAATGGCTCAGTTCTTCGGGCGAGTGGTCGCGGAGCCGCAGGCGCTCGGTGGCCAGTCCCAGGTCCGTGTACCAGCGGTAGCGGCGGTCCCGCCAATATTGGTACCACGCCCGCGATTGGCCGGGATGGCAGAAGAACTCGATCTCCATCTGCTCGAACTCGCGGCTGCGGAAGGTGAAGTTCCTGGGCGTGATCTCGTTGCGGAAGCTCTTGCCGACCTGGGCCACGCCGAAAGGGATCCGCACGCGGGTGCTGTCCACGACGTTCTTGAAGTTGACGAAGATTCCCTGGGCGGTCTCGGGCCGCAGGAAGGCGGCGTCCTCCTCGCCCCCCAGCGCCCCGACGATCGTCTTGAACATCAGGTTGAATTCGCGGGGCTCGGTGAGCGTGCCGAGCGTCTTGGCATCCGGCCCCAGCACGCAGGAGAAGTCGCGGACGGTGGTGAGCGAGACCGTCGGCCCCTCCCAGTGGAGCTCCTCCGCGTTCTTGGCCCGGAGATTGAAGAACCGCAGGGCCTTCTGGAGCGTGTCCTGGACGGCCTCATCGCCGACGGCCTCGGTGGCCGCGAATATCTTTTGCCTCTTGCCCTCGACCCAGCGGCCTTGGATCTGGTCGTGGCGGTAGCGGCGTTTCGACTCGCGGCAGTCGACCATGAAATCGTGGAACAGGTCGTAGTGCCCCGAGCACTTCCAGACCTGCGGGTGCATGATGATAGCGCAGTCCAGGCCGACCATTTCATAGGTTCCCGGGGCGCCGGGCGGCTCGACCAGCTCGTTGTGGGCGGTGACCATGTCGCGCCACCAGGCCTCGCGGACGTTCCGCTTCAGCTCGACGCCCATCGGGCCGTAGTCCCAGAAACCTTGCAGCCCGCCGTAAATCTCGCTCGACTGAAAGAGGAATCCCCGCCGTTTGCACAGCGCCACGAGTTGTTCCATTTCCACGTTGCCGCCTCCGGTTGAGGAAAGATGAAGGATAAAGGATAAAGGATGAAGGCGAAGGAGACAAGGAGACAAGGAGTCCGGGAGACAAGGAGTCCGCGACATACTCCCTGCCTCCCCGTCTCCTTGTCTCCTTGTCTCCCTGTCTCCCTGTCTCCCTGTCTCCCCGGCTGTTCCGCCTTCCGCCTTCATCCTTCCCCTGAACGGGTGATAGACGCAATGGGCGTCCATGATATGATAATGGTAGCTGTCTCCTCCCCCCTAAGGCGAACACTTGTATCCTATTTTGGCCGCCTTGGGGCGAGACATGCTAAGGCCGCGGCCCCGCGGG
>JBEKCP010000431.1:0-5382 GCA_050014815.1 Thermoguttaceae bacterium
CCGGACGCCGCGGCCCTCGCGGCCCAGCCGCAGCGGGCAGCGATTGGCGTCCGCATCGACAGGAGCAACGGCCTGCAAACGATCGACGGTTTCGGAGTGAACATCAATCCCAAGCACTGGGACAACGGAAAGCTCGTGCCCGTCATGGACATGCTGGTCGACGACATGGGCTGCACGCTCTTCCGCATCGACATCTGGGGCCAGTCCAACTGGGTCGATCCGGACGGCAGCCTGGGGCCGGGCGCGCTTAACGAGAAGCATTACGCCGAAGTCTACGCCAAGGAGGAATTCAAGTGCGGCAAGGAGATGGGCCTGTATCTGAACAAGAAGGGCCTGAAGCCCTACTACAATCTCAGCGGCATCCCGCCCAAGTGGATGCTGAAGAAAGGCGACACGCTCGATCCGGCGGCCTTCCGCCACTATGCCGAGATGTGCCGCTCGCTGGTCGCCTGGCTGCGGCAGCCGCCCGCCGTGTCGCTGGAGTTGTTCGGTCCTTTCAACGAGACCGACTGGGGGCCGCCCGAAGGGCCCAAGCTCGGCGGCAGGGAGTTTGTCGCCGCTTCAGAGGCGATCGCCGAGACGTTCCGGAAGAACAACTTGTCCGACGTCCGGCTCGTGCTGCCGGAGTCCTCGCACCCGGTAAAGTGGTTCGACCTGCTGCTCGGGAGCCCGGTGCTCGAAGGCAAGATCGGGGTCTGCGCGGCGCACGCCTACTACCAATTCGACGGCACCTTCGCGCCGGGCTGGCTGCCGCGGATCCAGGCCGGTCCGAACAAGAATAGCCGCTTCTGGCTCGGCGAGTACGGCACGCTGGACCAGGGCCTGCCCGATCAATGGGGCAAGGCCGTCTACGTCTTCGATATCCTGATGCGCGGCCTGAAGCACGGCTTTTCGGCGGCCCTGAACTGGGACGCCTATGACAACTACCACTGGCACGACCGCGTCTGGACCCGTTACGGACTGATCGAAGCGAGCCCGCCGGTCGATACGGAAAAGTGTTATCACGGCGGCACGTATACGCCGAAGAAGCGGTACTACGCGTGCAAGCAGGCGTACCACTTCGTCCGGCCCGGCTTCCTCCGCCTGTCGAGCTCCCCCTGCGACGACATTGACTCCGACCTGTACGTGCTGGCCTTTGCCAGCCCGGACGGCAAGCGCGTCTCGGCCGTGGGCATGAACCGGAAGAAGGCCCAGGTGGACGTCGTTCTCGAACTCAGCGGCTTCGACAAGGGGCTTGCCGCCAGGCCGCTGGACGTCTATTGGACGACGGCCACCGAGGATTGCGTCAAGGGCGCCGCCGCTTCGTTGGGCGAGGACAACACTGTAAAAGTCACGCTGCCCGCCGACTGCATCTTCACGACCACCAACGTGCAATAGCCGGTCCTGATGGTCGAGACCGTGGACGACGCCGTCCGCCGCGGCAGCGGCGCCATGCGACTCAGTATGCGACAACCCGACGGGAGCCTGAAACCGGTCGGAGCAGACTGGTTTCGACGCTAAATAGAATTGCGTGATTCTGGGAGGAAAGCCCCCGGACTGCGTCCGGGGGTTGCGGCGCGACGCGGGGTACCAGACCTCCCGGAATCGTGCAAGGCTATTTAGGCGCGGAGGGGAGCGCTCACTTCACGGGCAGCTCGAACCGCAAGGGCTTTTCGACAACGAACTCTTTGGTCACAGCAGCGGCGCCGGGAAACTGCCAGGTGACGGTCAGCGGCCCTTCCTCGGCCTTGGGGAAGAAGACCGGAGCGCCGGCCGCCACGCCGCGCGCGCCGAGACACCGCTTGCCGTCATAGGCCACCACGCGCACCGGACCTGCAACGCTGTTGTGTACGGCAAGCGTCAGCCCCAACGGCCGCTCTTTGCGCAAGGGGCGCGAGAGCAGCCACAATTCTCCTTCCGCGGTGGCGACTACGAGACCCGGCACGCCGTCGCCTCGAAGGTCCGCGACGGTTCCCGCCTGCTGCCCCTGCTTGATCGCGTCCCGGCAGATCAGCGTACAACTGTCCATGTCCAGGGTTATGGCATGGCCGAAGCAGCGAAAACCGCGATTGAAGAAGATGTGCGGATTCATCTGCGGATACAGGAGCAGGATGCCCTCGCGACCGTCCAGATTCACGTCCCAAGCAATGCCGGCAAAGGCATCGGGTTTGGCGATATAAGGGATTTCTCCCGACTCGGAATACTTCTGCTCGAACTTCTTGCCGCCGCGGTTCACCAACAGCCCGCACCCGACGTCGCTTGTCACGCCGATGTCGGGAAGGCCGTCCCCGTCGAAATCCCCGACGAAGGCGTCCGCCACCTTCGAGCCGAGCGCCGTCTTGAGGACCTGCACGGGCGCGTCGAACTGGCCGGGCTCTTTGCCTCGATAGAGCAGGGCGCCCCTTGCGAACGTCTGCACGATATCGACGATGCCGTCGCCGTCGAAATCGGCCGCCACGCAGGGCCCCGGCGGACCCAGGGCCTTGAGCAGTTCCTCGGGAGCGGCGGGCAACGGCTTCACCTGGCACCTGCCGTCGCCGCCGGGCATCAGCAGCCGAGGGACCGTGCCGCTGACCAGCAGGCCGGCGCGGCCGGTCTTGCCGACGTCCAAGGGAGTCAACCGCTGGCAGTCGGGGCCCAAGTCCATTTCCACCGGGGATGCAGCGAACGTGCCGTTCTCGGCCTGCAGGTAGAATCGCAGCGTCTTGCCGTCCCACGAGGCGAGATCGAGCCGGCCGCCGCCGCTGAAATCGGCCCATGCGGCAAGCCTCGACTTGCTCGCAATCTTCATGGCGGCGGTCCGGTCCTCGAAGGCATCGCCGCCGGCGGCTTGCTGGAAGATGCGGTCGCCCTGATCGCAGGCGACGAACAGATGCGGCTTCGAGCTCGGGGCCAGCTCGACGGCGGCGCACGAGTAGATAATGCCCTCCAAGGTCGCGATCTTGGTTTCGGCGGCCCAGCCGGGCCCGGCGGTGACGGGCACCTTGGTCGAAGGATCGCGTTGGGCATACTCGATAAGCTGCTGGAGCGTTTCATCGCCGCCGGCCCATACGGCCTTCAGGTTGATGAAATCCTTGGCGACGCGCAGGGCGGCGCCTTCCGTCTCGAACAAGCTGAACCAGCTCGTGCCCACCAGAACGGCGCCCATGCAACTCCGATCCGGAGTGCCCGCGTCCGGATTGCCCGCGGCAGTCGCCCGGAATCGCGCGTGAAACAACAGTGCGGACGCCGTCTTTGCCCCGCCAAACGCCCCTTCCCACGCCTCGCGCACCTCCGGTTCGTCGAAGGCGGCTTGCAGAACCAGCTTCTCGGGCGCAGCGCCTCGGATCGTCTTGACGATCTTCACGGGGCACTCGCCGCCCGGCGACACCGGGCCGAGCTCCACCCGCAGAATGGCGGTTGACTGGCGCATGAGATGGACCGGCGTGTAGTCCAGTCGGATCAGCGCGAAGGCGGGCCCGGCCGAGATCAGCATGACGCCGACGAGCATGAGTACAGGCAAGGCTCTCTTCACTTGAAAGTGCATTCCGCTCTCCTCGAAGGAAAAACGCCGCTCACGGCGGATCGGGCGACTGAACCAATTCGATCCCGCACAGAAGGGGTTCGCCGACCTTGGCGGCAAAGTCCAGTTCCAGCACGCCGGTCCCGTCAGGGCGGCTCGACAGGCGCAAACCCGGAAACTCCTTTGCCAGCGATCGCCAGGGGCCGCCTGCCTCCGCGGCGATGTCCAGGTCTCGCACGAGTTCCCGCCCGAGTGCCGCAATACTGAACACGCGGCTGCCGGGAGTCTCATATTGCGGCTCGACGAAGACCAGGCGGAGCGTCAGCGGCCGGCCGGGATCGATGCCCTCCGCGGACACCGCGATCTTTTGCAGGCCAAGGAGTCCGGATGCCGCCACCCAAGGCCAGCCCTGGCCGCCGCGGATCCGCGAAACATGATGATAGAACCGCTTGGGGGCGGCCGGAACCGTTACCAGGGACGGCCGCTCGCCCCAATGCGCTTCGGCCGGCGGAGGCGCCGCATACCAGAGGGTCCCGTCGGCGGCGCGCCGGTCGCCCGGCGCGCCCAGGTTGTAACCGATACGGCCGCGCGACGGCGCGGCCCCGTAGGTCCAGGACTCCGCATCGTCCATGTGAATCAGCCCAAGGGAAGACCGATTTGCATAGGCGCAGGAACAACTGCGGGTGTAATCGGGCGCGTTGAGAACGCCGTCGGCCACGATGAGATTCGAGGTGCAGCCCGAACGGAAACCGCCCAGGTGGCCCGTGCCCCCGTCGCTGGCCAGGTCGCAGAACCCGGCCGCTCCCGAGCGGAAGGTGATCAGGTACTCGCTGGCGGCCTTCGGGCCGCAACCATGGGCGCGAGGATACCGCCAGGGCACTTCATTGCCGTGCGCGTCCTGGACGGTCCGCGGCCGACCCGTCAGCAGATCAAAGGCGCCGGGGCCCTGGCAGAGAATCGTGTCGCCGCGGAGCATCAGTCCCCACTTGCCGACCCACATCGCCTCCGATGTATCCTCGTTCTCCCAGAGCACCGTTCCGTCCTTGCCCCGGAGCGCCGCGCCGGAGAGAAGAACGTCGTGCTCCTCCGAGTAGACCGACTGCCCGCCCACGTTTTCCTTGGTCTCCCAAACGACGTTGCCGGTACGGGCGTCGAGCGCCAGCAAGCGCGGCGTTTCCGTGACGGTCTCGTCCAGCCGGGCGGCGTGCTTGAGCCGCTCGGGAGCCACGCGGTCGATGCAGAAGATTTTGCCGCCGCCGGCGCAGATGCCGTAATGGCGAAAACTCTCGACGGCGTCGCGGACCCAGAGGACCCGCCCGCTCTGCCGGTCGAACACGACCAGCCGCCGGCTGGAAGTGGGACTGGAATAGCGGAGTTTCAACGGCGCGGGATCGACGACCGGATGAGAGCCGGCAATCAGCAGGTCCTCGTAGACCAGCAGGAACTGCCACTCCGAAGGCTGCTGCTCGCCCGGGCGCAAAGGAAGCCGGAACGACTTGCGGGTCTGCCCGGTCGCCGGGTCCAACAGGTGGCAATCCTGGCCGACCGCCACGTAGACGGCGTCCGGCACGGCGAAGAAGTTGCCGCCGATCACGTGCGCGCCGGGTTGGTGTTTCGTCACGTTGTACAGCCTGCCCAAGTCGGGAAACGCCCGGGTCCACAGGAGACGACCCGTGTACACGTCCGTCGCGCTGAGCGTGGCGGGGCCTTCGATGAACATCCGGCCGCCGCAGACCTGCTCGACCGGGCCTTCGCCGTGCCGCGGCAGGATCAGGTTGTTCGAGAGGGCATTGCCGAACCACAGCACGCCCAGGGGGGCCATCACGAGCCGGTCGCGACTGCACCGCGTGTTGCCGGCATCGGCATTCTCGCCGAGCCATTGGCCGGCGCCCGGCGGCGGA
>JBEKCP010000432.1:0-5345 GCA_050014815.1 Thermoguttaceae bacterium
CAAGGAGACAAGGAGACAAGGAGACAAGGAGACAAGGAGACAAGGAGACAAGGAGACAAGGAGACAAGGAGACAAGGAGACAAGGAGACAAGGAGACAAGGAGACAGGGAGACAGGGAGACAAGGAGACAAGGAGACAGGGAGACAGGGAGACAAGGAGACAAGGAGACAAGGGGACAAGGAGACAGGGAGACAGGATGAAGATCCAGAAACACACGGACCTCGATGTGTATAAGAAGGCGTTCGAGGCCGCAATACAGGTCTTTCAGGCGTCAAAACGATTCCCGAAGGAAGAGATGTATTCGCTTATCGATCAGGTTCGACGTTCCTCGCGGTCGGTCTGTGCGAACCTGGGGGAGGCTTGGAGAAAACGCCGGTACGAGGCAGCCTTCATTTCCAAGCTTTCAGACGCTGAGGCCGAGGCTGCCGAAACCCAAGTTTGGCTCCAATTTGCGGTTAGGTGCCGTTATCTTTCCCGCGATGCCGGTACGCCCCTTTACCGCGCCTATGACGAGATTCTGCGAATGATTGTCGCGATGATCAACACCGCCAAGTCTTGGACCATCATACGTTCGTAGAGTCCCCCTTTCTCTCTGCCTCCTTGTCTCCTTGTCTCCTTGTCTCCCCCTCTCCCTGTCTCCTTGTCTCCCCCTCTACTAGTCCTCCAACTTCAATGGCCGGATCCAGATGTTGCGGAACCGCACCGCCGAGCCGTGCTTCTGAAGGCCCAGCGGCCCGCTGGTCTCGGCGGACGTGTAAACGGCCACCTCGCGGTGTCTCATCGGTCCCAATGACGGCTGGTGGTACTGGACCAGGACGCCGTTCCAGAAGGCGGTGAAATAGGCGGGCCGGAGCAGCTTCTCGCCGTCGAACCGCGGGGCGGTAAAGACAATGTCGTAGGTCTCCCACTGGCCCGGCTTGCGGGCGACGTTCACCAGCGGGGGCGTCTGGCCGTAGATGGCCCCGGCGATCCCGTCGGCGTAAATGCGGTGGTCGCGCGACTCGATGATCTGCAGCTCGAACTTGTTGAAGAACAGGATGCCGCTATTGCCCCAGTTCATGACGCCTCCGTCGTCTTTTTCGGGCACGGCCCACTCGACGTGGAGTTGGCAGTCGCCGAACTTCTGCCTGGTCACCAGCGCGCCGGTCTTGAGGATGTTGATCGCGCCCTGCTGGATCCCTTCGGGATTGCCGCCGGCCCATTGGGAGAGGTCTTTGCCGTCGAACAGGACGATGGCGTCGGCCGGGGGCTGGCCCGGCTCGCGGCCCGGCTCGACCATCGGCGGCTGGGGCCGTTTGCGGTCGTGGACCCGCCAGGGCGAGTTCGGCAGAAAAGGCGTGTCGTTGTAGCCCAGGCCGTCTTCCGCCGAAGCCGCGACACCAGCCAGGGTCGAGAGTGCGATTACGGCCGGAAGGAGGACTATCAAGATACGATTGGCAGGCCCACTCATTCGTGCTTCTCCGGCAGGGTTAGGATGATCTTGTCAACTGACACGTAATAGACCGTCACGCGGGACGCTCGCGGCCCTGAAGAACGGCCTTGATTTCGGACGCGAAGCGAATCGCTTCCTCCAAGAGGGCTTTAACCTGCCCAGAGTCGAAGATCGCAGCATCCTCGTAGTCTGCGCTGCATCGCTTCAGGAATGCCTGCTGAAGCGATTTGCCCGACGCCTGGGAAAATCGCCCCGTCTTAACGTATTCGCGATGGAACCAAGCGATTATGGCGCTATGCTTGTGAAGATCGACGTTGTCATGGATAGCCAGTGCTGAGACGGCGTGAAACATCGCATAATAGCAGCGGTTGATGGCCCCGAGCGGGGATCCGTGCTCGGCCAGCATCGAAGCGTCAGCCAAAGCAAAATCCGACTTGGCCAACCGCATCGTCACGAGGTGCTGACGCTCGTCATCTGAGTAGGTCATACCACGATGCCCTCGGTAGCGT
The DNA here is from genome assembly GCA_050014815.1 of Thermoguttaceae bacterium. GTDB lineage: Bacteria > Planctomycetota > Planctomycetia > Pirellulales > Thermoguttaceae > JBEKCP01. The sequence goes on from JBEKCP010000432.1 coordinate 1,942, forward strand.
GTCGAACATAGGGAGTGAATGAAATCGGCGGGGTGCGAAGTTCCTCTTCCGTGTAGAAGTGAAGATCGAAAAGAACGTCACGGGCTAGTTGAATGTCCATCTCTCGATCCAGTATCACCCCGAGCAACTCGTCGCTCAAGGGCCGCCTGGTGATACAGAGCACGTCGTAGTCGGCATCCGCGTCCGCTCCGCCCGCCACGCGCGATCCATAGTGATAGAGCCGCACAAAGTTCCCTCCCAGTAGGGACTGGAGCATTTCACGGAGCTCCACCACGCACCGATGCGGGGCCGGAGCCAACGGGGTAGTCTTGCCGGACGACATATCCGATTTTCCACGAGGACGGGATGGCGGCCAAGCCGAAAAACGCAACACAAGTCCACGTTTCAGGCCATCATACCATATCGGATGGGCGTAGCCAATACTCCGGAAGCCAGTAGTACAGGAACACGCCGCCCTCTTTGATTGCCTGCCAAAGGTCGTGATCTGCGCGCGATCCCCACCGCAAATAGCGGTCGTTATGCGGATCAAGCGGCCTCCAGCGGGTATCCCTGCTTTCACCTTCCCGCGGCGCATGCACGTGAGTTATCGAGCGGCGCTCACAAGCCCCGAACAAAGCGAAGTTGCCTTGACCCTCTATCAATGAGCACTCGTTTGCCCCGCCCGCCAAATCGGGAAACGCCAGTTGCACGATATCGTCCTCCCAGAAACAGATCGGGCAAATCTCAAACGAACCGGGAAGCTCCTCAAGTGTAAGGTAGCCACAGCAAGGGCAAGGATACAATTCTGCCATGACGCTTCATCCTTCATCCTTCCGCCTTCATCCTTCCCCCGTACTCCCGCCGCAACACCTCGACCTCGGCGAAGATGGCCGTGATCTGGGCGTCGTTGACGTCCTGGTCCATGTTAATCGAGCAGACGCCCGTCAACCAGGGGTTGCCGGACGCCCGGACCAGCCGCCGCACCGTCCGGCGGATTTCCTCGGGGCTCTGGCGGACGATCTCGACCGGGCTGTAGCGGATGTTGAGGAACGTATGGGGCAGGTGGCGGCGGAGCTCGGCCACGTCGCCCGGCCAGCCCACGTCGAGAAAATCCAGGTGTGGCAGCCGCGAGAAGACCTCGGCGTAGCGGTGGGGGTCCGCGCCGCAGTAGTGGATCCCGAAGGGCCGGCGCCGCCGGCTCCAGGCGGCGTCCAGGGGCATCAGGAATCTCTCGTAATCGGCCACCGAGATCATCACGTGCGAGCACTCGCTGTGGAGGAAGACCGGACGGCGAATGTTCCGGACGTTGCGGTTCACGCTGATCGACGTGCTGCCGGTTGCCGCCGCCACCCGGGCCGTGAACTCATCGAGCACGCGGGCGATCTGGCCGAAGAGCCGCAAGGCCCCCTCCGGCTGATCGCGCATGTCCAGGAAGATCGTCTGCCCGCGGAGGTCCAGCGCCAGGTTGAGCACGCCGCTCCAATTCACATCGCCCTCCGCGCTGCCGTACTTCGTCCGGAGGGCGTCCAGGAGCGACTCGAATCTCTTGTAGGCGGGGCTTTGGAAGGCATCGTCGGCCGCGATTTCCAGGCCGGCGAGCCCGGCCGGCACGACCCGCGGCGCCGAGTCCTCGCAATACTGGACCTGGCAACCGAGCATCTCGGAGACGAGGAAGCCGGCGGCCAGGTGGACCGGCCCGACCACCGGCAGGTCGCGGTCGCGGCCCTCTCCCAGTCCGAAACGGCCCCAGCGGTCGTAGAGGGCCCGCTCCATCCGCCGCTCGACCTCCACCCGCCGGGCCGGATGAAAAAAGAAATCCTCGTCGAAGGCGATTCCCTCGTGCCGGTGCCACCACGCGGGACCGAGCACGATCTCGACCGGCAGCATCGAGTTCTCGAGGAGATCGTTGCGTGCGGACATGTTGCCGGTATTCTGTTTAGCGGACGGGCTTGCCCGCCGGGGCCTCCAGGAACAGCGGCCGGATGTGCCTCTGGTACAGGTTCTCGACGACGTTGCGGGCGATCGAGTCGGCGTGCTCCTCCAGCGCAGCGGTGAACCGCCGTCCCATCTCGGCCGCCACCTTGTAGCCCACGTGCAAGAGCTGCCGGAGGTTCGGGTTATACGCCCCGCAGGCCGGATCGTGCCGCAGAGCGGCCGCGAATGCCGGCCCGTCCCACCCCCTCACCGTCTCCGCCGACGGCAGCCCGCGGCGGTCGATGTCGACGACCGAGGCGTAAGGCGAGCAGAGTTCTTCGAAGCGCCCCAACGCGGCGGCGTAGACCTCCTGGGCGATCGCCAGTCCGTCGCCGCCGGCCAGGGCCAGCCCGATGAGCTCCTCCAGCCAGGTTGTGCCGGCCGTCTTCAGGTGGATGCCCGCGTCGAACTTCCGGAGCACCTCACGCATCGGCCCGTAAATCGAAAACTTGTCGCTGCCGGAGTGTACGCTCAGTTTCAGGTTGTCGGGCAGTCCGAACTCCCGCCGCGCCAGGGCAAGGACCGCCACGTCCTCGTCGAACTCGCGGGCGAACTGGCGGACGTCGCCGACGTAATCCACGCCCTTGTTGAACCGGCCGCTGAATCTCGGCGCGATGGTCTGGGCTGAAATGCCCTCCTCCGCCACGGCCGCCAGGATCAGCAGCAACTCGGCAGGCCCCTGCGGCCGATCGGTCTCGTCCATGGAGACCTCGGTGACGAAATGGCCCGGACCCTTGGCCTCTTCAATGCGGCGGTAGATCCGCCCGGCCTCCTGGACGGCCCGCAGAAACTTCCGCCCCGTCTCGGCGATCATCGGCTCGGTGATTTCCATCGGCTCGGCGAGTCCGGGGACCTCGATCCGACCGGTGCAGGTCTTGTGCTTGGCGACGAACCGGGCCAGATCGCCGGCCGCCGGGGGCTCGCCGATCCGGTCGGCAACGTCAAGCGTGAAGAAGTCGCTCGAATCGAGGAAGGCGTCCACCGTCTTCAGGCCGATGTGGTCGGCGTCGACGAAATAGGGGCCGGTCCACTGCCGGGCCCGGCAGGCGGCGTCGGCCTCGGCCCGCACGTCCTGGGGCCGGCTGCCCACGATAGTGTGCTCGCGATAGGACTTGTTCCAGACCGGCGCGATGAGGGTGCCCTGTCGCGACGCCTCGATCAGGGCCTCCAGTTGGGCCCGCCCCTGGTGGGCGAAGCGATCGCCGATTCCCATCGAGTACTTCGGAAGCTGCATAAAAGGGGGATTGGGGATTGGGGATTGGGAGAGCGGACGCGACGAATGAATTCATCTTACCGAGGGGAGGACTGGGTGGAAAGTCGTCGCTGAAGAATCGGCCTCGTGTCCTAGCCGACGTCGCCGTAGGGAGGTAGACTTGAAGAGCCCAATCCCCAACCCCCAATCCCCAATCCCCAATCCCCAATCCCCAATCCCCAATCCCCAATCCCCAATC
>JBEKCP010000433.1:0-5329 GCA_050014815.1 Thermoguttaceae bacterium
CGATATCCCGTTCTAAGAAGTTGGGGACTGTCCCAATTTTCGCCCAAGCGAAAATGGGACTGTCCCCTTTGCGAACTCAGAAAGCGACTTCCGATGCCAAGCAAAACCGCCGCCAATCCACGCAAACGTCCCTCGCGATTCAAGCGGCTGCCGAAGTCGCCCACGGGCGGGATCGAACTCTTGCTCGTCCAGCCGGTCGAGCACCTGGGCAAGCAGGGCGACGTGGTCACGGTCAAGCCGGGCTACGCGATGAACTACCTGCTGCCGCACGGCCTGGCCGCGATCGCTACGGATCACCACAAGCGGATGGTCGATAAGCACCGCTCGAAGCTCGCCGAGATCGAGAAGGCCCGGCTGGCCGGGCTCCGCAGCATGGCCGACGATCTGAGTCGCCAGAGCGTGACGATCGAGGCCAACGCCAACGACGAAGGCCACCTCTACGGCTCCGTCGGCGCCGTCGAGATCGCCAACGCCCTGAAGCGGAACAAGATCAACATTGCGGCAGACCAGGTCCGGCTGAAGGGCCCGCTGAAGGAGCTCGGCCTCTACACGGTCACGATCCACTTTGCGGCCGAGATCGAGGGCGAGATGAAGGTCTGGGTCGTGCCCTCCGTGGTCGCCGAGGACCCCGCCGCCGCCGCCGGCGGGCCGCCGTCGTAAGCAGTCCGGACTAGAGGACTCGAACCTCCACCCCTTTCGGGACCAGATCCTAAGTTATGCCGAGGCCGTCTTACGCCAGACTAACGGCCCTTATCTACCCTTTACACTTCTTAGGGTTACGGCTAGACTTGTCTTAGTGTGCTATGCGTAAGGTTAGCCCAAATTAGCCCGAAACATAGCACCGACATAGCACCGCTTGTGCTAGGAAAGTCTGGCCCCGTGACCTCCGCCGCAGTCTCGGTTCTTGGATGGCTTGTGAGAATGTTTCCTTGCAGATCATCGGCAAGGCGCTGGGGCATAAGACGGCGCAGGCGACCATGATTTATTCCCGGCTGTCGCTTGATCCGGTCCGGCTGGCCGTGAACACGATCCGGGACGCCCTAAAAAAGACCAGCCCCGGCCATGGCGACTCTGCGTACCTCCGCGCCCTCCGCGGTCCCTTCTTTCTCTGAGGACCCTGCGTTGTAGTACAAGCCGTGTCCCCGCTCCGACTCCTCGGCAAAGTCGATGCGGGGCGGTCATGGCACGCCCGCGTTGCACCACGACCCGCGGGCGCTGAGAACTTCATCAAAGTACGCCTCCGGTCGTCTTGGGGCTATCAGGTCGATTGAACAGAACGACACTTTCCCGCGAGGGCAGTCGTCCGAACCGGCCCATTTGCTGAGCGCTATTACCGCGCTCGCGGACCAGCCGGATCTCTTCGCAGGCAAGGCCGCATTCCTCACCGATCGCCGCGGTCGCGCGATCCACTTCAATGACAGTCCCGTGGTACTGAGCGTTTCCGACCACAAAGGCGGCCCGACCGCCCGGCCTCAGAATCCGGCACACCTCTCTAAGCGACAGATATAGGTCCAGGAAGTAGCCCCGCAGCATCTTGACCACTCGTTCCTGTTCGGACTGCTTCGCCACATGCGCGATTGCCCGCTTCACAAATGCCGGTTCCTTGTAGCCGTTCGCGTTCGGCCTCCTGGGGCGAGCTTCCGGATGCGAATGAAACAACTGGTATCTCAGGTTCCGGGTTTCGTTCCAGTCCAGGAAGCCGAACATAAGCTCCACGCCGAACACGCGCGTGTAGTCGTGGCGGTTTGGGTACGGCGGCGAGCAAATGACCGCCGAAGCCCCTTGCCTCCGAAAGGGGATCGCCCGGGCGTCAGCCAGCACGCCAGCCCAATCTGCACTCCTGGGCAGGTGGTGATGCTCCAAGTCCTTCAGCATCATGGCAACCTGTTCGGCAAGAGCATCTCGAATAGACTCAGGCTGCGCGAAAGAGGCTCGCCAACTCAACCACCCGCCTGTCGCTATTGCCCGACTGAAGTGCGGAAGGATAGACAAGAGTGCCAAGAGAAAGAACCTCTTTTCCGCCCTTGATGCCGGCAACGCAGCGATTGACTGCTTGATCGAGTGAAGCGTTGCCAGACGCTTTCCATGAAGCGCGCAGACGACGAGATCGGGATAGTTGTCTTGCTCACCATTCGGGCCGCGGACTTGAATGCTCTTGCCCAGTTTGCCCCAGTGGCCTTTCAGTCGTCCGGGGTTGTAGTTGGCCACCTTTACTTGTGTGGCAAGGACGGACAGAGGCGAGAGGTCAAAGCCGCGCGCAGGTATGCCCTTTTCCTTTGCCGCCAAAATTGCCGTGCCGGCTCCGGCGAACGGGTCAACGATTGTGTCGGACGAATCTAACTCCCACTCGTCGATGAGGGCCTTAACTAGCTCGTCCGTAAAGCTATGCGGGAAGATGTACCACCGATGGATGGGCTTTTCCTCCAGGTGTTTTGGCGTCACCCATGACCGCCAATCCAACCGTTTCTTCACCCGGTAACGTGTCATACGGACCTCTCGACGCGCTACTAATGCCCTATCGACTGATATGCGGGACGGGGGAATTCGATCTTGACCGGCTGCCGGTAGATGGGGTGCGAAAGCAGAAGCTCACCCTTGTCAAGCCGGGTTACGTGCGTTTTCACGTCTTGTGGAATGAACCGATACGCGGCGTCAGTGAGTTCCGATGAATCGCTTCTGCCGATGATCTTGGTTCCGCAGTTGCCCACCACCTGCCCATGCACTTCGCTCATAAACTGCTCAGCCGAAATCAGGACCACGCCCAGCGAACGGCCGCGCGCAGCGATGTCCAGGACGTATTCCAGAATCGAGGACTCACTCTCACCCCGCCTTGCCGGGGCGTACTTGTTCAACTCATCGACGAAGATAATCACCTTCTTGGGCAGGTCGCCGCGCTCGTCAATGCTGGCTTCCGCGTACATCCCATAGATTTCCTGGATGATATGCCCGAAGACCAAGGATCGTTCCTCGTCCGTCAGATTGAACACATCCACAACCGTCGTCTGTCCTCCTTGAATCTTCCTGATCTCGTCGCCCAGGTTGATCGCACGGCGGGCCGCGCGTTGTTCGACAAACACGCCCGACTGGCGATTGCGGACAACCCGGCGGAGCACCCGGACGAATCTTCCCACGGAGGAAGCCCCGACCTCACCGACCTTGCACGCGATCCCCTTGTCCATGAGGGGAGGGCCGTTTAGAAGATCGTTCCACGTATTGACATTCTTCCACTTGGGCTCCTGGTTCGCCACGCCTTGCTGGATTTCGCCGATCAATGCGCCAAGCGTGTCCCACGGGTCGGGCACCCGGATAAGCAATCCCAACCCGGGGCCGACGCTTGCACGGCTCCCAATAACATCCTCAAGGGCGTAGGCGTAAGTCTGGAATTGGTCCGGTGGTTCCCCATAGCAGTTGGGCAGTCCGGTGGTCTGAGAGTGCTTGCCCCAGGGAAGCAGGTAGCGCACGTTCTCAAACGGTTGAGGCGTCAGCCCCAGGAAGTCCCAAAGCTCGTGTTCTTCCGGCTTCATGCCTTTTCTGGGCTTGTCGATTACCAGAAGATCATTCTGCTTGACGTTCAGCAAAATGACGGCGATGTCCTTCATTCCCACCGACTGAATAATGGATTGAATCAGGAACATGGCGTAGGAAGTCTTCGTCGCCAGGCCCGAGATGCCGGTAACGTTCACGTGCGCTCCTTCCGGCCCCATGACATAGCGACGGTCCAAGTAGACCCGCACCGGCGTGCCGTTGGACATGCGAATTAGCCCAGCGGGAATCGTCACCTTCTCGTTGTGTTCCTTTTCATACTCGAACATTTTGTCGATGCCCAGCGCGACGTGAACGCCGGCTTCATCGGCGAACCGAATGGGAGCCTCGCATTGCACCGGCATGTAGATGCCCATTGGGTAGTTCTTCGCAGGGTCGTGATTCGCCAAGACGTTGACCTCTGCCACATTCGCGCCTTGGCGCGGCGTCTGCGGTTGCGCCTCGGTACTCCCGAAATCACTGGATATGTAGTTCGACAGATGGGACGGCGCATCGGTGACTTGCTTGACGTTGGTAACAAGACCAAACGTGCGCGTGCCCACCATTTGCTCCGCCTCAACAATGTCGAACGGGTTGACTATCTGTTCGGGGGCAAGCCAGAACGAGAATTGCTCAGAGGAGTTCGGATCGCGTTCGGTGGCCGAAGCCTTCCCGATGATAGCCGCAGGCTTGGGAGCCTTGTCCGGGGAAGTCCCTCCGCGAGCGGCGGGGGCCACGACCTGATCCTCTGCACGATTGGCTGGATGCTCGTTTGCGGGATGCTCGTCTACGAGCAACACTCCCGAATGTGCCCTATCGTCCTGCTTTTTTGCCATTGGTTGTCCCCTCCTCACGTCGTTAGGGCTACGCCCGTTTGCGTCGGCCACTTGATGCCGGCCTTGAGCACTTCGGTAGAGACGAAGCCCGCCTTGCACGCTTGCTCGGCAAGATAGATTGCGTAAAGGTGCGAGTGCCACCGGCTGTCCTGGCCGTGCGGCGCGACCTGCCGTTCGGCCACCACGGCGCTGGAAACCTCATCAATCAGGTCCGAAGCAACGGCTTCGCCCGTTGGATTCGGGAATTCCACCTTGACCACGCCCATCAAGGGATAATCCAACTGGCGTTGTTCCCGCAACCGCACATACCAGATCACCACCTTGCCGGCGCGGACAGAGAAAGCGCACGTCCGCGCAGAGAACGGCAGCGATGAAACAAGTTCGTACAGGTTTACCACCTGCCCGCCGCGCGGACCGGGCACCTTGAACATCGGTCTGCGGCTGAAGGATTTCGTCACTCCGAAAAACTGCGAGACCGTGCGCCAAGTGTGCAAGTCCTTTCCCAAATTCCCGTCCAAGACAAGCCACTGGTCGTTCTGACGCGGAAGTTCGCGTCCTAGCCGCTCTTCTTCACCGGCCATGATATGGTGAGCCTTGTGGGCCGCCCGAGAACGAGGCTCCTTGCCGGGTGAACTCTTCTCCGTTTCGCCGTCTTCCTCCATCGTGTCGTGGAAGCCGAAGCGGCTGCCGGCTTTGCCGACCAGTTCCTCGACCTGCTCGCCGAAGGAAACCGCCTTCTTGTCCATCATCAGCACGATTCGATGAACCGACTTCGCCACCCTGACCAGTCCATCATCATGGCGAAACACTGCCGCCGCGCCTACCTGAGATACGTGGATGGGGGTTCTCCGGTTTCCTTCCACGGCATCGCCCAAGAAGAAGGTTCTCGCCGACCCGTCAAGGAAGTACCGGAGCGGGTGCTTTTCCGTCCGGTGGAGTGACCGCAATTCGACATAAGGTTTCCGGTTGGG
>JBEKCP010000434.1:0-5307 GCA_050014815.1 Thermoguttaceae bacterium
CTGGACGTCGGTTGCATGGAGTGGTTCGCGTCGATCCTCGCCGCCCGCCGGGGTGCCCATGTGACCGCATGGGACCGGCTGCACGATGACATGAATTCCAGCGACGAAAAGCTGGACTGGCTGCGGAGCAAGATCGGGGGGCCGGAAGTCTTCGTACGAAGCAAGCGAATCGGCGACATTCGCCCTGGTACGGACAATTACGACGTGGTGGTTCTGGCTGGCGTGCTGTATCACGCCATGGACCCGTTCGCCACTCTGTTGACTGCTCGCTCGCTCCTTCGCAACGGCGGCTTGATGCTCGTCGAAACCGCCGTTGCCCCTGGTGACGATTCCGCGCTCTGCTTCAATAATCACGGGCGATTCTATTGGGATCCGGCACAAGCCAACTATTGGCTTCCTACCCTGCCTTGCCTGGACGCCATGCTGCGCTGCGCCCGCTTGTCGCCGCTGGACGGCGTGTGGATCGACGACCCCGTCGCGCGCTTCGGCGTTGTCTGCCGAGCCGTGCCGCACGTTCCCGACGATCATCCCTGGATGCAAGCCCAAATGGACGGTGGGGCCGTGGCGGCGAATTACGGCGAGTTCATCGACTGGCGAGGTGTGGAATCGACCGCCCCCTTCACGAAGTACGGTGGCCCGCTTGGCTTCGATGATCTCCCCCGCATGAAGGCCGCTGTTCCGCCTCTGCGCGTCACGACCGGCGACGATTCAACGACGCTCTTTCTCAAGGATGTTGTCTGATGTCCAGCCTGCAAAACGTGGTTCTCGCTTGCGTCGATTGCGTCGATCCCGATCTGGCGGTCGCGGCCATGCGGACGGGAGACGGCCTGCCCTTCATGCAGCGGCTCCTGCTGTCGGATGAATGCCCGGACAGTCTGCCGGCCAATATCGACTTCGTAGAAACTCCGCGAATTGGGACCGTCGAGGACTACAACCGATTCATGCTGCACGACTTCCATCGATACGTTAGCGACCGTTTCATTGAAGGCGACGTTACCCACGTCCTGACCCTCCAGACCGATGGTTTTATTCTCCGCCCGGAACTGTGGCGCGACGAATGGTTGCAATACGATTATCTGGGCGCCCCGTGGCCGGCGGATGTCCCCTGGGCCGTGAAATCCCGGGTGGGTAATTCCGGCTTGTGCCTCCGCTCGCGGCGATTGCTGGAAACGACGGCTCTTGTTGCGAGGCGAAGAGACGAGAGCAGGCTCCAGCCCTGGCAGTTGCGGGACGACGTGTTCCCGTGCAGCGTGGCATTTCGCGAACTGATGGCCCGCGGGATGCGATTCGCCCCCCTGGAGGTAGCCGCGCGGTTCTCTTTCGAGCAGCCGTGCGGCGATTGCCCGCAGTCGATCGGGGCTGTATTCGGCTTCCACGGCCGGTTGACGCCCGAGACCCAGCACATGACCGATTGCCTGTTTCGCCGCGTCAACGGCGGAAAACTGCGTTTGATCGTCAACTACTATCGGGATCCGCATTACCTGCGCCGGGTGGAGATCGACGAGTGCCTGCGTGCCAATTGCGGGCCGGGGGTGTTCGATGAGGTCCTGGCAATTTGCAAAATGGATACGATGCCTGCCTATCGGAGAATGAAGCTCTGGAGATTGGGCGTTGATCGGGCGACTTTCGGCGTTCATTTTCAAGCTGCCGATGAAACCACCGCCAAAGCCGACGTGAACGTGATTGCCAACGCGGACATCGAATTCACCCCCGCGGCGTGCGATCTTCTCCGCCGCCTTCCTCGCGGCGAGTTCTGGTGCCTCTCCCGCTGGGAGAATCCCGACCATCCGCAGCCGCCAAGCGAGGCGTACAGATATTGCCAGGACGTTTGGGCCTGGCGGGGGGCCTGCAAGATCGATTTGGCGGCGGCCAGCTTTCCGCTGGGCTATCCCGGCTGCGAGAACCGACTGGCGTATTTGGCACACGAGGCCGGCTATCGCGTGGCCAATCCTTCGCTCTCGGTCAAGACGATCCACGTCCACCAGTCAGCATTTCGCCGCTATCCGGCGACTGATCATGCCGTGAAGTGCAAGGATCGGATCCCGCCGCCATACGTCTACGTGGAACCACACAAGATCGGAGAAACCCCGCGAATCACGATCGACCTCGATGGGCCGAACCTGCCGGAGGCGGAAGAAGCAATGGCAGCGGGGACCGAAACAGCGGCGGGAACGTGAGCGATGCAAAGTAATGGGCCGAAAGAAGAAGAACGAATCATCGAAAGATAGGGAGGACAACGTCATGCCACAAGAGCCCATCCGTAGGACGGTCGGCACCAAGGAACTGGCCGAGGCCCTGGACTGCGATCCGCGGACGATCGTCAAGGCGGCCAAGGCCGGCAAGATTCCGGCGTTTCGTGTCGACAAGGAGTTTCGTTTCGACCCGGCGGCCGTCCGCATCGCGCTGAGCAACAACGCCAGGTCGAAAAAGTAGCAGGGCTGTCCCACGCGTCAATGGCAGCCGGGGCTGTCACTTTTGAAGTTGCGCATTTCTCAGGGAGCAAACATCGTTTTTCGCGGGGATTTTCGAGGTGTGGTACCCCAATGGGTGAGAATCAGGAGGGCCATTTTCGCGGCAAATGCCGTTTTCCCCGGGAAAATTCGGATATCGGCCCGAAAACGTCGAAAATGCCGTGTTTTCCAGGGTCCTCTTGCATTTTGGCTAGTTTTTGGTTCGGGGTCAAGAACCTGGGGAAAACCTCAATCATGCGATGGGCGCGGGTGTCACGACACCAGGGTGGCCAGTGGGACGAAACACGGGCGGGCTTGAGCCTTCGGCACATGGACGTGCTGATACACCGCCATTATACGGGCTTTCGGGCCGTGCTGAACATGCCCCCGTTTTCCCGCCTTCCTACCTGCGATGCCGGGTCGGACGATTCTCCGGCAACGCCGCCTTAGCCTGCTACGATTCGTTGACTTGCCCTTCCAGCGCTCGTAGCCCCTGCACGATCTGCTCCCAAGCCGGCGCCTCACCGAAGATCATCTCGCGCATGCGAGCATAGTCCGTGCGAAGCAGAACCGCCTGATCTTCCCGCGGCACGAGGTGCAGGCTTCCAGGCACTGCGGTTTCGTAATTCGCCCAGGCCGAGGCGAAGAACAGGCGTTTGTGCGCGACCACGCGAGTCAGAAGATCGCCGCACTCCATTGCCTGCCGTCCGATCTCCTGTCCTGCAAGCTGGTAGACGTCGTAGTAGTGCCGCGACATGCCTGCCGCCAGGGCCTTGTCAGCCGGTCGATGGTGCTCGGCATGCAGGATCGTAGCCTTCTCCCAGAAGGTTCGCCTTGCATCCAAGGCCCGCACCTGGCAGGACGCTGCTGCCGTGAAAGCCGCGGGGAACGCTTCGGCCGCGTAAGGACGAATCTCCCGCTCTTCCGCCGGCCAGTCGTCGGAGCGTGCTCCCATCTCCAGGCGAATCCCAGGGCGGATGGTCTCTGGAAGGGTGCCGGCCAGTTCGCTGCGCGGATACGTGAAGATCACCGTCTGCGAGTCGATGGCGTCAATCTCGATGCTCCAACCACCCGGCCCGATGACCGACGCGAAATCGGCGCGGAGGCTTGGCAGCAATCGGTCGAGGATCGCCTGCTGGCACGCTTCTACAAGGGCCTCGATCCGGCGCCGTGCTTCCTTTCCGCTAATGCCTGGCTGCTCGGGATCGCGGTCATTGGCGAAGCCCAGGTCTCGACGGCTGAGCGAAAGGTCAACATCTTCCGAGAACCGCTCAACAGCGTGATACGCCTTCGACAAGGATGTGCCGCCCTTGAAGATCAACTGCGGCCGGAATTGCAACACGTTGAAAAGGCGATGTAACACCCAGCAGACCCAGAAATCCTTCTCGATGATCGCGGGCGCCCGCTCCGGGCGCAGGACGCCGGCCGATCGCCGGAACAAGTCGGTACGTTCCTCCTGTGGGGCCTGAGCGATCCGATCCATCAGCTCCCCTCCCTGCTGGCGACCTGCTCGATCACGGGGATCATCCAAGCCGCGGCGTAGCCGATATTGTCCTTCAGTTCGGCCTTATCCTTGCGAGAGAGGGTCAATCGCAGCCGGTCGATGACCTCCGGCGTCGCGCCGCCGCGGCCTAGGTGGCGCAGGGCCTGGAAAACCAGCGGGGCCATCCGGCCGCCCACGTCCATTGTCTTCGGCCCGCGGTTTAGGAGCTTGATGGAGTAGGGGTCGAGTTTCAACACCCGCGTACGACCGTTGGTGTAGTAGACGATCTTCGCCGGCACCTGGGTCGAAAGCCCGAGCAGGTTGGCAGCGTGCGCCCCAGACGGTACGACCCGCAAGCCGTTCTTCCTGGCCCACGCATGAACCAGTTCGTCGGGTGACTGTACCATCGGTTCGTTCAGCAGCTTGCCGATCCGCGGCAGTTCATACAGCCCCCGTCGCACGCGGCGGATGGCTCCCTGCCGCACCAGACGCGACAACGCCTGATCGACGGCCGCGCGCTCGCCGAGATCGAGGAAGTCGCCGGCTGGAACTGCTGTTCCCTGCCGAGAGCCCAGTCTCGCAAGCAACTTTTCGGCAATCGGATGGGCGACGTTCATCGGCGGCTGTTGAGCTATTGTCAGAATAATAGATCGCTGTTTCTGACATTATAGCATACGCCCGGTGCCTATCAAGCGCAATTCCGCACGTCCCCAACGCGATGGCCAAGCCGAGTGGGCGATGATCGACAACACTGGCTCATTCCGCTGCCGCGTCCGCGCCGCAGCCGCCTCCTGCGACCGCTCCCACGCCCCGTACGCTGCCACCGTTGTAGGGAACACCAGCCGTTGCCGGATGGCCGTGGCACAAACCGCGTGCGTTGACATCATTGCTTGCATCTCGCATCGATGGGTCTGGCCGCCCAGTCCAGATCTTGCTCCACGGCGCCATCATGTTGATCTGAACCATGACGGTCACCACGGCGGTCACCATCGCGACCACGATCACCGTCCACGCCGTCGGCGGCAAAGAAAGTGCCGGTGCGCGAGGCCCGCGATGTCGTCAGGTTTGTCCCCGATAGTGGCCACTAAGCCCGTGAGGTGCCCGCTCTCCACCGAAGGAGGAAACGGTAGGGGACATCGGCAACGTCGCTGGCAATTGCAACCTGTCCCGCTTCCCTGCTCTGGAGAACCGCGGCAACGTGCTTCTGCTCTATCCCGAGGGCACGCGGAGCACGACCGGCGAAATCGGCGAGTTCCGGCCGGGCGTCGGCTTGCTGCTGGCCGGAACGCAGATTCCCGTGGTCCCCTGTTACCTGGAAGGCACGTTCCGAGCATTGCGCAAAGGGGCCTGGATCCCGTGGCCGCGGAACGTGCG
>JBEKCP010000435.1:0-5257 GCA_050014815.1 Thermoguttaceae bacterium
TTTTAAGCCAATATGGGCTCGAGACGTTATGAAGGACAATGACTACATCCAGCGGGTACGCCAGACGCAGTCGATGATTTATGCTTGGCTCAAGGCATACTGCCCGGACTTCACGCCCCCAGAACCGCCGGTGCCGCCGAGCAGACAGCCGCTGCCTCCCCGTTCGGGCAACCGGAAGGAGCCGATGCCCCACGAGTGGTCTATCAATACCAAGCCGTACGTGTAGCCCTAATGGCGGAGCCCGACGCCTTGCGAGACAGGGGGCTTTGCCCTCGGAACGCCGCTGGCCGGACGTCGCAGAACTCCGGGAATTCCAGGCACGATGACTAGTTATCGAAGTAGGTCGTTTTTCAGAATAGTCCGAACTACCCCAGCGACCCCTGTTACAGCCCAGGCGGATATGCATAGACCATTCGCGCGCGCGGTTCCGGCACCCTTCTGGCAAGCCCGCTGGAGGTGATGTTGTGCGCCTTTGGCTGTTTGTTACATGTGTTTCGATGGGAGCGGTCTCATTTGCCCCGGCAGAAAACGCGTTTGAACCGACACAAAATGCCTCCGAACGTGAAAACTCGGTCCCTGGAAAACCCGCAGCCCCCCAAGACTCGGGAGATTCGGCCACGCGTCGGGCGGCGGCGCGCCAACTGATCGCCGCCGCCATCACGAACGCGCGTTTGATATCGCAACCGGAAGATTCGGCGAGGGCATTCTGCGCAATCGCACTCGATCAGGCCAAAATGGGCGACATCAAAGGCGCCCGCGAAAGCGTGCGCGCGGCCGAAAAGGCCGCGGCACGCGTCCAGGGCGAGGGCCTTAGATCACAGGCATCTTGCTGGGTCGCGGTAGCACTCGCGGGTGTTGGGGATGTTAAGTCCGCCAGGGAGACGGCACGAACGGCTGACTGCGGGCTCAGCCGGGTAATGGCCTATGTGGGCATCAGCAAGGTTCAGGCGGCGGCAGGGGATACAACCGGCGCGCGCGACACTTTGGCCATGGCGAAGGCGTCGGCAGCTATAATCGCCTATCCGAGCGTACAGGACGCTGCCAATTGCGCGATCGCGGATGCCCAGATCGGAGCCCGCGACATTTTGGGAGCCAGCGCCATTGCTGCGCGGTTGAACTACCGATCCAACGCAGTCGCGACGTACGTCGCGGTCGGCACTGCGCAAGCTCGGTCAGGCGATCTCAATGGTGCCAAAGCGACGCTGGCGCGGGTCGGCGACGACCCCGAGGCAGACTGCCTGTATGCCGCGGTCGCCGCAGCGCAAGTCAGGGGCGGCGACGCGGAGGGAGCGATGAAGACGGCAGCGCGGGCGAACGACCCTACTACCAGGACACGTACGTACTGTGCAATGGCCGAGGTTCAGGCGAAGGCGAGAAACAGCGCCGCGGTCCGCCAATATATCGACGCCGCCGACGCGGCGGCGGCGGCCGTGGGTGACGGCTACTTCAGGGCGTTGGCGTATCGAGATGTCGGCACCGTACAAGCGAAGGTCGGGAACCTGGCTGCCGCTCGAAAGAGTTTTGTGGCCGCCAGAAACGCGGTGAGTACCAAATCCGTTATTTACGATCCCCCTGGCGCAGGCGCATTGCCGACGGGCGGCATTGGCATCTGGTCGCAGGCCAGAGCCCCCGATCGCAGGGCGCACTCGCTTCTGAACATCGTCGAGTCGCAAGCCGAAGTCGGAGATATCGCAGGGGCGAAGGAAACGGCAGTGGCGCTAAAGGCCAGTGACTTAAGAGCGCTCGGCTATGCCTTTATCGCAAGGGCATACGCGCGAGTCGGAGAACCGGTTCAAGCGCGAGCGGAGATCACAAAGGCGAAGGTGATCCTGGCCGGAAGCAACGAACCCGAAAGAAGACTGTACCAATTGGCGATTGCGAGCGCGGAAACGGCAGTCGGGGAGGTTGCGCCGGCTATCGACTACGTCGCGAGCGTGGTCTCAGACCCTAGCGAGAGATGCGAATGGCTCGCGACCGCGGCGGAGCAATTATTGGCAGGGGAATTGGGCGTGAAAAGGGGGCAGCCGTAACCGCCCACATGTCAACGCTCCGATTTCGTAAAATCACAACAAGCGGAACACGAATTCCGGGGATTGTGCCGAGAAGCTTAGAAGAGGAGGCCAACGCACATGAAGTGAGTCGAAAACCTTTTGCAGGAGCCTTGTGAGTGAAAGCCTGCCCAGGAGAGCCCGACCAGCACCTGGAAGCCAGCCTTGCGCGGTCAGCGGCTCCCTTCCGGCCCGCAAGGAGCACTCCCCTTGACCATCGCTTCGTGGTAAAATAGGGGCCATGGACGGCACCTGCCTACGCTCTGAACCGCGACGAGCGCGAGCTGCCCTCTTAGGCGGAAACTCGCGCCGGGGTGAATTTATCCTTGCCGCCCGCATGTGGCACGCTGGATGGCACGTAAGTCGAGAATGCCAATGGGGTTCTCACGGCGCTTGCCTGGGGTTGGTGTCGGAATCTTCTGTAGATCCATTGGCGGCAGACATCAACCTGCACCTGTACTGCACGAACGATCCCGTCGGCGCAACGGACCCCGATGGAGAGAAGCCCACGTGCGAGCCGGAGTATCAGGGGGATTACCAGAAGGACGGAAGCAAGATAGACGTCTACGACAAGGTTTACGCGAATCGGAGGAACGACCCGAACTGGTCGCTCGATTACAACAACGACGCGAGGCAGCAAGGGCATGCGTGGATAACCAACATACAGTACTGGGCTAAACCGACCATATACAGCAACGGCCTGACATACGTCGCGAACGCGCAGCTTACGTTCCTGAACATGGGGGTCAAAGGAACGTTGCTCGCTACTATCACGCTTAATGTGGACGTCGCTTGTGAGTGCATCGAAGAGAAAGGCAAGGCGCCGAGGTGCGAACCCCACTTCCCGTCCGCTTCCCTGGACCGAACGCACAAGGAAAAAATACGGAGAGCGGGCGACCTGGGAACGCCGCTACAGTTGATACGTGCGGAGAAGCCCCAGAACGGTTTTACCCTCGGCGGCCCCCCAGAAGACGGCGTCGTCCGCTCCATATGGGTACCCCCGGGCGTCACTCCGCCTGACCCGGCACAGTGGGCCAACTACACGAACGAGATTTTCTATGCCGGGCTGGAAATGACCGCGAAGGGCACCGTCACGGGCGACGTGGCAACGGTGACGGTGCAAACCACGTTCGACGGAGGGATGAAGACCGGCGGGACGGTGAGCAGGACCCAACTAAACACGTACAAGTGGAAGTGCGTGTTGCAGGAAGAGCAAGACAAAGAAGGGGGGAATCCTCCTAAGATTGAATAACGCGGGGCGGCACTGATTGACCAGCACCACATGGGCCGCGGCGACGCTAGCCCGAGATCACCGGCCGCAGTGTGGCGCGAGGTACCGCCAGCGATGAGAGGTTCGACGACGTTATGCATCCGCCGATTATGCTTAGTTCCATCGCGTCCCTCACGATATTATCGCTCGCGTGGCATCCACTCGTTGCCGGTGAGAGAGCTTCGCCCGACGCTGGCCCCATCACGCTGAGGGGACACGAGGGTCGCGTCGAAGCGATCGTGTTCTCACCTGACGGCAGCGCACTGCTCTCAGTCGGCAGAAAGGAAGTAAGGCTCTGGGACGTCAGCTTGCGCATCCTGCGTTGGAAGGCCGAGGGCGCTGCCTATTCGTTTCGCCGGAGGCACGAGCATGATCCGATCGCTATCTTCTCGGCGAACGGCCGGTACCTCGCCGTGGCGCGCGAGAGCCTTGAGGCCGCGACAATAGAGGTGCGAGATGTCGCGACCGGAAAGGTCGGCATGATGACCTTCGTGGACAGATTCTCCTGCGACCGGCGAATGAGGATGGCGTTCGGCCCCGATTCCCGGGTTCTCGCGACGGCGAGCACGGACGGCCCGGATGGAGCGATGCCGATACTCTGGGACGCTTCGACGGGCGCGCGGAGGCTCCAAATGCAAGGCGCCCCGAGGATTACCTACCAGCTCCTTTTCTCCGCGAGCGGGAAGATACTCGTCGGCGCCGGAGCGGATCTGAAGCAGGCGCGGGGCCAGAGCGGGGAACTTGTGCCCGAGGTTGACAAACCTTCAATCGCGCTGTGGGACCCGCGCGACGGAACGCAACTGCTGAAGATCCCGTACGGACACCCCTGGCGCGGCGTCGCATTGTCGCCTGACGAAACGCTGCTGGCCATTACCGGCGCCTCGATGACGCGGCTTTACTCTGTTCCCACGGGCAAGGTTGCCGGGGAGTGGAGGGGGATGGGGCGGGATTTTCTGGCGTTTACCCCCGACGGGAGCAGCCTAATCGCCGCCGGTTACGCCGGCGCAAGTCACGTGACAGTTAAGACCGCAGACGTGCGCAGCGGCAAGCAGCACGCGACCTTCCAGCGCGCAAACCGCACCAAGCGAGAACTGCCACAAGCAGTTGTGTTCTCACTGACTGGGGCGCTCGTGGGGTTGCTGGAGGATGACGGGGCGGCCAGGGTGTTCGATACAACGACGGGGCGGGAGGTTGGAGCCTTTCACGGCACCGAGAGCGCATTAGCGAGCATGACGTTTTCGGCGGATCAACACTGGATCGCCGTGGCCGAGGAATCCGGCCTTATTTCACTCTATTCGCTTCGAGTTCCGGTGACACATAACTAATTATCGGCAAGCGTCCGGCGGAGCACGTAGGAAAGAATCGCGGACGCGGCGGGGGTTTTGGCGGGGCGGGGAGTGATTAGGCAGGACGCCAGCGGTGGTGGGGGAGCAGGGCCAGGAGTTCGTCCTAGCTGGCCCCGGGGAGCATCGCCGGCAGGCGGGTGAGCACGTCGCGGGGGTAGACCCAGGGATCATGGCCGTGGTGCTTGCAGGAGGCCAGGCATGCAAAATGAGGCGGGAGTCTTTGATGCGATCCGACGCGGCAGGTGCCCACGCAGCCCGCAAGGATCGCTCCGCTTGGCATCCATTTCGGGGTATAATAACGGCGATGAACGGCACGTGCCTACACCCTGAACCGCGCCGAGCGCGAGCTGCCCTCTTAGGCGGAAACTCGCGCCGGGGTGAATTTACTTTTGACGCCTGCATGCGGCAGGTCAAAGGCGACCTAAGTCGAGAATGCCGATGGGGTTCTGACGGGGCTTGCCTGGGGTTGGTGTCGGAATCTTGTGTAGATCCAATCTCAGCAGACATCAACCTGTACCGCTACTGCGCCGGGAACCCAACCGTTTACGTCGATCCGAGTGGACTGAAGATCCACGTCGAAAACCCCGCTTACT
>JBEKCP010000436.1:0-5236 GCA_050014815.1 Thermoguttaceae bacterium
ACGGACCGCAGTCCGCCATCCTGGAGCAGGTGAGCAACGGGGTGGCGGTCCGCATGGCCGTGCTGTGGCTGTTGCAAGGGGCGAGGGATTAGGGATTAGGGATTGGGGATTGGGGATTAGGGATTGGGGATTGGGGATTAGGGATTGGGGATTGGGGATCGGGGATTGGGGATCGGGGATTGGGGATTAGGGATTAGGGATTAGGGATTGGGGATTGGGGATTGGGGATTGGGGAAAAGCCCCGCGACTGCGTCGCGGGGGTAAGTGTTGAACCATGCAGAACCTTCTGATCGCCAACGGCCGCGTGATCGATCCGAGCCAGTCGATGGACCGGGTGACGAACTTGTTGGTCCGGGACGGCCGCATCGCCGCCTACGACGTCGCGGCGGACGCCACGGCGGAGGTGCTCGACGCCACAGGCCGCGTTGTCGCGCCGGGCCTGATCGACATGCACGTCCACCTCCGCGAGCCGGGCTTCGAGGAGGACGAGACCATCGAGTCGGGCACGGCGGCGGCGGTCCACGGCGGGTTCACCTCGGTCGCTTGCATGCCCAACACCGATCCCCCCATCGACAGCCAGGGCACCGTCGAGTTCGTCCGCCAGCAGGCCGCCCACAAGGGCCACGCAAATGTCTTCGTCATCGCCTGCGTCAGCAAGAACCGCGAGGGGAAGGAACTCTCCGAGATCGGGCAGTTGGTCGAGGCCGGCGCGGTCGGCTTCAGCGACGACGGCTCGCCCGTCTACGACGCCGAGCTGATGCGCCGGGCCTTCGAGTACTGCCTGATGTTCGACAAGCCGGTCCTCAACCACCCGGAGGTCCGCGAGCTGACCCAGCGCGGCGTGATGCACGAAGGACTGGTGTCGCTGGTGTTGGGTTTGGCCGGCCTGCCCGCCGCCGCCGAGGACGTCATGATCAGTCGCGACATCTCGCTGGCCGAGGCGACCGGCGGCCGGCTGCACATCATGCACGTCTCGACGACAAACGGGATCGAGGCCCTTCGCCGGGCGAAGCTCCGGGGAGTGCGCGTTACCGCCGAGGCCACTCCGCACCACTTCACCCTGACCGACGAGTGTCTCCGCGCCTTCGATTCCAATTACAAGATGAATCCGCCGCTGCGCGGCCAGGAGCACGTCGAGGCGGTGATCGCCGGCCTGGTCGACGGCACGATCGACGCGATCGCCTCCGACCACGCGCCCCATGCCAAAGAAAAGAAGATGCAGGAGCTGGACCAGGCTCCCTTCGGCATCGTTGGGCTGGAGACCGCCCTGGGACTGGTCGTCACCCGGCTGATCGAGCCAGGACACCTCGATTGGCCCTCCGCCTTGGCCAAAATGACGATCAACCCGGCTCGCATACTCGGCATCCCGAAGGGCACGCTGGCCCTGGGGGCCGACGCCGACATTACGATCATCGACCCGAAGGCCCGCTGGCGGGTGGACCCCTCGGAGTTCCGCTCGAAGAGCACCAACACCCCCTTCGCCGGCATGGATCTCGTCGGCCGGGCCGAGACGGTCATCGTTGCCGGCCGCGTAAAATTCCGATGCCAATTCTTATCGACGGCTACAACGTACTGAACGTGGTGGGGATTCTCGGGCACGGCCGCGGGCCGGGAAGCCTCCAACGGGCGCGGTTGGCGCTCCTGAACTTCCTGGCCGAATCGCTCGATCCGGCGGAGGTGCCGCATACGACTGTCGTCTTCGACGCCCGGGACCCTCCGCCGGGCCTGCCGCGCCAGCAGGTTCACCGCGGGCTGACGGTCCGGTTCGCGCCGCCGGACCAGGAGGCGGACGCGGTGATCGAGGACCTCATCCGGGCCGATTCCGCCCCCCGCCGCCTGACAGTCGTTTCCAGCGACCACGCGATCCAGCGGGCGGCCCGCCGCCGCCGTGCCAAGGCCGTCAAGAGCGAGGAGTGGTATGCCGACGTGGTTCGCGCCCGCCGGGACCGCCTCCCGTCGCCCGAGGCCCCGGAGCGTCCCAGCGTGCCCCTCTTGCAAGAGGACGTCGAATACTGGCTCCGCGAGTTCGGCTTTTACTAGCGCGGTGGCCGGTCGTGGCAAACCGCCGTTTAGCGGGCGGGCTTGCCCGCCGTGTGAATCGCGGGTACGCGGCGGGCAAGCCCGCCCGCTAAACGAACGCGAACCACACTATCTACCATCCCACGTCCCAGAGCCACGCGATCACCAGCGCGGCCGTCGCCAGCGCGATCGGCAGCAAGACCGCCAGGAGCACCAGGGCGACCGCCCTGGGACGCCGGGTCACTACGATCAGGCTCATGCTGTCTTCGCTGCCGCGGCCGTCGGAACCGAAGGCGTCGGGGGAATTGGGCACGTCGGAAACCGTGTCGCGGAGACTCGTCGCACGCGGCAGCAACGGGGCCGCGGCGGGCATCGGCGGCCGGATCACCGGCGGCGGCAGGACCAGGGGCGGCACGCCCGGCGGCAGCGCAACGCCCGGCGGGTCGACCGGCTCGGGGCCCGCGGCGCCGGGTGGCGGCGGCGGAATGGGGATCGACGGCGCCGCGGCGACCCGCGGCGCCGCGGCAGCCGCCCGCTGGCCCCACGCCGATTGGCTCGCCCACGGGGCCAGCCGCCGCACCACCTCGGCGGCCGACGGGGTCCGCTCGGCCGGGTTCTTGGCCATCATGTCGGCCAGGACGTCGACCATCGCGTCGCTGAGCGTGTGGTTGAGCCGCCTCGGGTCCAGCGGGAGCACCTCGCGGTGCGCCAGGGCCTTCTCCGCCGTCGATCCGCCGGGAAACGGCACTTTGCCCGTCAACGCGTAGTACATCGTGCAGCCCAGCGAGTAGACGTCCCAGGCGGGCGTCGGATTCCAGGGCGCCATGATGTGGTCCGGCGAGAGGTAGTCGGCCGTCCCGGCGATCTTGCCCCAGCGGGGATCGTCGGTGGCGTCGCGGGTCATCGGCCCGGCCAGCCCCAGGTCCGACAGCTTGGCCTCGCCCTCGGGAGTGACCAGGACGTTGCCCGGTTTCACGTCGCGATGGACCATTCCGTGGTCGTGGGCGTGCTGGAGGCCCTCGGCCACCTGCGAGATGATGCTGGCGGCCTGCTCCATGCCCAGGGGCCCTCCGCGGCGGACCAGCTTTCGCAAGTCCGAGCCGGCGACATATTCCAGCACGAGGTAATAGACGTTCCCGTCGTGGCCGGCGTCCAGGGCGCGGACCAGCTTGGGGTGGTTGAAACTGGCCAGGAGCTGGATTTCGCGGTCGAAGTTGGCGACGGCCTCGGGGGTGGAGCGGTCGCGGGGGAGGACCTTGACGGCCACCACGCGGTCCAGCAGGGGGTCCTTGGCCTTGTAAACGTGGCCCATCCCCCCCTGGCCCAGCGAGTCGATGATCCGGTAGGGTCCGAGGGTGAACTTGGTCCGGCCGTCAAGGAGTTGCTTGGCTTGCCAGGGGTTCAGCAGTCCCGCGTGGATCAGTTGGTCGGCGAGTCTGCGATCGGCCGACTTGGCGGAGCCGGCCCCCTCGCCGGCCGCGCGGAGGGCGGCCTTGGCCTCATCGAGCCGCTCCGCGTCGAGCAGCCCGCTGGCCAAGGCACATTTCTCGAAGTGGGAATGGCGGAGGGGAGCCACTATACCGTGCGCGGAGGGTGGTGATACGTTTCCAAAGGCGAAAGGTCCCATTTCAGCCCGCGTAGACCATAATCCTACGTTAACCCGTCTTGGGGAAAGCGGCAAGCGTCGGGCCAGGTCTTTGGCACCGGGGCCTCCAGGACCAGCGGCTCGCCCCGCACCGGATGGACGACCACCAGCCGCCAGGCGTGCAGGGCAATGCCCGACGGAAACTGCATGCGGCTCCCATACTTGCGATCGCCTGCCATGGGATGGCCGTGGTGGGCCATCTGTAGGCGGATCTGGTGCTTCCGGCCGGTCTCCAGCTCGACCTCGACCAGCGACGTCCCGCCCAGGAGGGCCACGCGCCGGTAGGAAAGGCGGGCCTCCTTGGCCCCGGCCCTGGCACCCGGCGGCCCTGCGACGTGCATCCGGCGGTGCCGTTGGTCCTGGACGAGCCAATCCACGTACCGGCCCTCCGGCTCGATCACCCCCTCGACCCACGCCCGGTAGATCTTCTCGGTGGTGTGCGTGCGGAACTGCTCGGTGAGCCGCCGGGCGGCCTTGGAGGTCCGGGCCAGGAGCACTACGCCGGTCACGGGGGCGTCCAACCGGCTCATCACGCCCAGGTAAACGTTCCCCGGTTTCCGGTATGTCCGCTTGATGTAGTCTTTGGCCAGCGCCAGCAGGGTCGGCCGGTTGCCTGGCGTGCCCATCGTCGGCAGGCCCGCCGGCTTGTTGACGGCCAGCAGGTGATTGTCTTCGTAGAGGATGTCGAGCAAGGGGGCTAGGATTTTAGATTTTGGATTTTAGATTTTGGAAAGCCCCGCGACTGCGTCGCGGGGATGGGGGGCTAGGATTTTAGATTTTGGATTTTAGATTTTGGAAAGCCCCGCGACTGCGTCGCGGGGATGGCCATCCGTCGCGTCCGAATTGTAAACGCCGCAATGCGAATCGCCAATTGCTCTGGCTGCCGCCAGCCGCGATAATTCGCCTCGGAGCCGCCCATGTCCGCCCCCGATTTCCGCCCGAAGCTGATCTTGGCGAGCCGCTCTCCGCGGCGCCGGGAGTTATTGGCGGAGGCGGGCTATGAGTTCGAGGTGATCCCGCCGTCGGAATTCGTGGAATGCGGCATTCCCGGCGAGAGCCCGGCCGAGATGGTCGCCCGGCTGGCCCGCTCGAAGGCCGCGGACGTGGCACGCCGGGTCCCCCGCGGCCTGGTCCTCGGTTGCGATACGGTGGCGGAGTGCGACGGCCGGATCCTCGGCAAACCGGCCGGTCCGGACGAGGCGCGGCGAATGCTCCAGTCGCTCCGCGGGCGGCAACACCGCGTACACAGCGGAATCTGTCTGTGGGAGGTCCCCGGCGACCGGGGTACCCCCTGGGTCCGGGTCCGCGTCGCCGTGACCACGCTCCGCATGGACCCGCTGGGCCAAGAAGAGATCGACGAGTATCTCGCCGGCGGACAGTGGCAGGGCAAGGCCGGGGCATTCGGGTACCAGGACCGGCTCGGTTGGGTCCATCTGGTGGAAGGCAGCGAGTCGAACGTCGTGGGGCTGCCGATGGAGCTTCTGGCCGAGATGCTGCGCTCGGCGGTTTGACGGCGTTTAGCGGGCGGGCCGGGTACCCTCTGGGTGCGCCGTGTCTGCCCAAAACACGGCG
>JBEKCP010000437.1:0-5196 GCA_050014815.1 Thermoguttaceae bacterium
GACACAACAGGCGCAGATTGACGCCGCAATAAAGCAGCTAGGCAGCGCGATCGTCCAGCGCTACGCGGGCCAAGAGCACGCCACGGCCGGATGGGAGCGCGAGCAGCGTGACAAGATGCTCGCGGAAGCCGAGAAGGCCCGCAAATCGTTTGACGCGGTGATTGTTGCGCACGAGGACCGCTGGAGCCGCGACGACACGCGGAGCGGAGCGGACCTGGCACGACTGCAACGGGCCGGCATCCGGTTCTTTGTGCTCGACCGCGAGCAAGACCTATCCGACCCGACTACCCGGCTGTACTTGGGAATGTCGGCGCTGATCGGGGCCTATCACGCTCGTAACCAGACGAAGAAGGCATTCGAGAACCGCATCGAGCGCGCTAAGCGCGGCATCCCAACTTGTGGCAAGCTGCCATTCGGTCGGACGTTTGACAAGCAGACAGGCCAATGGGTGGTGGACCCTGAGAAGCAGGCGATGATCCGCGATGTAGCGGAGCGATACCTTGCTGGCGAAAAGCTGTGGTCACTGGCACAAGAGTACGGGGCCAACTACGGGAACCTGTGTAAAGCGCTCCGTCATCGGTGCGGCACCACCTACACGTTTTGCTTTCGATCCAAGGAACTGAACATTGACGAGACGCTGACCCTGACGGTGCCCCGGTTGCTGCCGGAAAAGTTGATCCGGGAAGTTTGTCAGCGGCTTGACGCCAACCGCACGTACATGCACGGCCGCCCCAAGCATGAGTATCTTCTGGGCGGCCGAATCTTCTGTGCGGCCTGCGACTTCTCGCTGACTGGCGGGTTCAACCAGGGCGGCAAGCGTTACTACAGGCACAACCGCAGGTATTCGACCTGCGCGTTGCTCCCACGGATGTGGGTTCCCGCTGATCTGATTGAGCCAGCCATCGTGCGCGACCTGTTCAACATGCTGGGCAACCCGGCCGCGATTGAGCAGGCCATAAAGGCGGCCGTGCCCGACTGCGACAAAGCGCTGAAGCAGCGTGAGCGGTTGGAAGCAGAACTGGCGAAGATCGAGAGGGCACGTAACCGTGTGCTGGACCTGATCGAGCGGGACACGATTACTGACGCGCAGGCGGCAGCGAAGCTACAAGCGCTGAAGGACCGGGAAGCCACCTTGCGTGGTGAACTCGACAAGCTGGCCGCGGCGCTGGCCGACGTGCCGGACGCCGAGACCGTGCGGCAAGCTGCCCTGCACGTCCAGGAAGTCTGCGGCGCTATCTTCGTCGAAGATGAGGCAGGCAACCGATACGCAGGAGGCAATGACGTTCAATCGTTCCTGATGATGGAGCCCGGCGACCGTCGGAAGCTGATTGACGTGGCATTCTCCGGGAGCCTGCCGGGTGGGCAGCCGGCTGGCGTCTACGTCTCTCCGGCCGCAGGCGACGCCCGGGGCCCGAAGCGGTTTACCTATGTGCTCCGGGGTCGCTTGCTCGGAGATTATCGGCGCGCGATGGAATACGCTTGCCCTTGAGCTGGTAGACGTACGCCAGCACCTCGGCCACGGCCGCGTACTTGTCCTGCGGGATCGGATGGTCGATTTCCACCTCGCGGTACAGGGCCTGCGCCAACGGCTTCTTCTCGAGGATCGGGATGCCGTGCTCCGGCGCCAGCCGGCAGATCCTGCCGGCGATCACGCCCGCCCCCTTGGCCACCACGATCGGGGCGGCCATCGTCGCCGGCTCGTACTGGATGGCCACGGCCAACTCGGTCGGGTCGGTAATGACCACGTCCGCCTTCGGCACGGCGTCGGTCAGCCGGTGCACGGCCAACTGCCGCTGGACCTGCCGGCGGCGGGCGATCATCTGGGGATTGCCTTCGAGGTTCTTCATTTCCTCGCGGATCTCCTGCGTCGTCATCCGGAGATCGCGCTGGTTCTTCCACCACTGGAAGCCGTAATCCAGAACTGCCAGCACGGCCAGGGCGGCCGCGATCTTCATCGCCGTCCACAGCAGGATGTCGACCAGGCCGACCGCGATCTGGGGCACCGAGAGTTCGGTCATGCCGAATATCTTTTCCCGCTCGCCCACGAGGCAGACGCACGCCACCGCGGAGACCAGCGCGATCTTCATCAGCCCGAACCCCAGGCGGACGACGTTGGCCAGCGAGAAGATCCGCCCGAACCCCTGGAGCGGGTTGAGCCGCGACGGGTCCGGCACAAGTTTTCCGGGCAACAAGAGGAAGCCGAACTGGAGCACGTTGGCCGCCACGGCCGCCAGCATCACCAGTCCGAGAAGCGGCAGCAGGTGCCGCGCCAATTCCGCGAGGGTGCGGTTCCACTGGGCAACGGCCAGCGCCGGGTCGGCCGTCAGCCAGGGCGTGCCCCCGAGTTGCTCGATGAACAGGCGCCCGAACATCTGGACCATGCCCCCGCCCAACACGAGCAGTCCCGCCAGCCCCAAGAGCAGGACCAACGACGAGGCGAGGTCCGGGCTGTGCGCGACGCGGCCTTCCTCGCGGGCCTGCTGGCGGCGATGCGGGGTCGGTTCCTGTGATTTTTCGCCGTCGTATTCCGCCATGGTATAAGTGGCTGGTGGCTCGTGACTGGCGGCTGGTGCTAGCCACTAGCCACCAGCCACTAGTCACTACCTGCCAGGGCTAGGACCCAACTCCGAAACCCGGCCACGGAAGGCGAAGGACCTGGAACACGGCTTGGAGGGTCGGTTCGATCTCGGCCTGGAAGGCCATGGCAATAGCCCCCATCGAGAGCGAGAAGACGCCGAACGTCAGCATCGCATTCAGTCCGAAGCCGACCACCAGGATGTTCAACTGCGGCAGCGTGCGGCTGATCAGGCCGAGGACCAGCGTGGCCAGTAGAACCGCGGTAACGACGGGCACCGAGATGCGGACGCCCAATTGGAAGCTCTCCGCCACCAGCGTGACCAGCAGGTTCGCCACGGACGGCAGCAGCCCGGCGTCGGGGCCGCCGGAATTCCCCGACCCCAGGAGCATGGCCACGCCGCTGCCGGGCGGGATGCTCTGGAACGTGTCCAGGAGCCCGGCCATCAGGACCCGATGCCCGCCCATCGCGACGAATACGGCCGTGGCCACGAGCACCAGCAGTCGGGAGAACAGCGGCGTGTTGTCGTTGAAGGTCGGGTCGAACACGTCGGAGAGCGACAGGCCGCCGATGCGGCTCATCAGCTCGCCGGCGATCTGAACCCCGGACAAGAGCATCACGACGCCCAGACCCAGGCAGACTCCCACCAGGAGTTCGCTCCCCGCCAGGGCCAGGTATTGCAGCATGGTGTCGCCCCCGGGCAGCGTCGCGCCCCATTGGGTGGGCATCACCAGGGCCGCCAGGATCACCGAGAGCAAGGCCCGCACCGTCATGGGCACGTCCTGGGTCCCGTAGACCGGCGCGGTGGCCAAGAGCCCGCTCGTGCGCGTCAGCACGAGGCTGAACACGAGGAGCTTTTCGACGTCGATCTGCCGGAGCCAGTCCATGGGAAGGGGATTCTAGATTTTGGATTTTGGATTTCAGATTTCAGATTTCAGATTGTACATCCTTCATCCTTCATCCTTCCGCCTTCATCCTTCAGAAGAACCTCCCGGGGATGCCGCCGATCAGGTCGGTCGAGTACTGGAGCATCTGGCTGATGAGCCAGGGCAAGGTGAAGCTCAACACCAGGAACATGACCACGATCTTCGGGACGAAGGCCACGGTCTGCTCCTGGATTTGGGTCATGGCCTGCAGCAGCCCGACGGCCAGCCCGACAACCGTCCCCGCCAGGAGCACCGGGGCGGAGATCAGCAGGGTGATCCAAATGGCCTCACGGCCCAGTTGAACGGCGATTTCGCTCAAGGATTCGGGCGGCATGGAGGGATTGGGGATTAGGGATTGGGGATTGGGGATTAGGGATTAGGGATTAGGGATTAGGGATTAGGGATTAGGGATTAGAGATTAGAGATTCGACAAAAGCCCCCCGACTGCGTCGGGGGGGTGGTCACGTGAACGCTTGGAAGCTCTCCATGAGCATGCCGACGACGAGGTGCCAGCCGTCGACCAGGACGAACAGGAGGATCTTGAACGGCAGCGAGACCAGCACCGGCGGCAGCATCAACATGCCCATCGACACCATCACGCTCGCGATGACCATGTCGAGGATGAGGAAGGGCAGATAGACCTGGAAGCCGATGAGAAACGCCGTCTTCAGCTCGCTCAGGACGAACGCCGGCAGGAGGACGGTCAGCGGCACTTCGTCGTACTTGCTCGGGGCGGGCCCGCCGGCATAGCGGAGGAACAGCCGCACGTCCGCGGCATTTCCCGTCCGCTCGATCTGCATGCTCATGAACTTGCGGATCGGCTCCGCGCCCTTCGCGCACGCCTGCTCCAGGCCGACCTGTTTCTGCGTATAGGGGACGATCGCCTCGTTGTACACCTGTTTCCACACCGGGGCCATGATCAAGAGCGTGATGAACAGCGCCAACGACGTGAGCACCTGGTTGGGCGGGAGCGTTTGTGTTCCGATCGCCTGGCGCAACAGGCTCAACACCACCACGACCCGCACGAAACAGGTGGTCATCAACAGGATGGCCGGGGCGAGGCTGAGCACCGTCAAGAGGAGCATCACCTGCAATGCGGAGCTGAGCCCGTCGGGACTGGTCCACTGTTGCGGTCCGCCGGCCAGTCCCTCAGGAAGCTGGATCGACGCCGGGCGATTGGGCTCCTCGCCGGCGCGACCCGGGGTCGAAATCGCCAGGCAGAGCACGCCCAGGATGGCTGCGACAAAGAGCCGCTTCAGGACACGGCCCGATCTGCAATTTGCAATTTGCAATTTGCAATTTGCAATTTGAGATTTCAGGTATTCGTCCCGCTCAGGCATCGTCATCCTCCCGGCGGCGGCCGTTCCGCTGGCCTGCCCCGACCTCTTCCAGATCGCGGTCGTCGGGCAGTCTCCGGCCTGAATGGCGGGGGGCCCATTGCCCGAAAACCTGCCGGAATGCGGCCGTTGCGCTTTGAGTATGCGCCTGGCGACAGAGGCCGGCCAGGCGATCCACTTCCTCGGGTTCGGTAACCTCAGCGAGCGTTTCGGTGCCCGCCTGCGTGACTGAGACCAACAGGAGTTTGCGGCCGCAGCGGAGCAGATGGACCTGCTGGCGGGCGGCCAACGGGGCGCGGCCGAGGACCTCGAAGACCTCCGGGGGCAAGAGGATGGTTCCGCGGGGCGAGGCCCGGCG
>JBEKCP010000438.1:0-7236 GCA_050014815.1 Thermoguttaceae bacterium
CCTCGTGCGAAAAATCGACATGCCCCGGGGTGTCGATCAGGTTCAGCTGATAGTCCTGCCCGTCGGGGGCGCGGTAGGAAAGCGTGATCGAATTACTCTTGATCGTGATCCCCCGCTCGCGCTCGATATCCATCGAGTCGAGCAGCTGGTTGCGAAACTCGCGCTGCGAAACGCCGCCACAGGCCTGGATCAACCGATCCGCCAGGGTCGATTTCCCATGGTCAATATGGGCGATGATGCAGAAGTTACGAATATGGTTCATGAAACGTGTTGAAACAGTGCTGACGCTTTGCACGCGGCGATCGGCGCGGCCCCGTGGCCTGCCGGTCGCGGGGCCGAACGATCAAAGACCTTGATGTACGAGTCCCTGCCCCCACCCGCCACAGAGGCCCCGCACGGACAAGGCCCCTTGGCTGCGTCTGAATCCATCCATTCTAATCCATGACGCTGACAACGGATAGGGATGGACGTGGATTCGCTCCCCGACAAACCGGCTTCGAGTCGGACGGGCGGGGCGCGCAGCCGAAACGGTCGGAAAGTCGTTGGGTTCTCGGTGCCAATGGCGACCCGAATCATCCCTTCCATCCGATGGGTCCCGGTTTCCCGTTTAACGGTTGAGTACTTGAGGCGTTCCCGGGCGTGTCATCAAGGGGTGGTATTCTGACGCATCCTGGAAAAGGGTTGAGTAGATGGGAAAGCGTCTCGTCGGCGGAAAGGCTATTGGGCGGCGTGCAGCGCGGCCAGCGGAGCCGGCAGCAGGGCGGTGAGGAGTGTGAGCGTGTTTCATGATTTTCCCTTCTCGGACATCTCCAGCATCTTCGCGGTCGGCAGGCGGTGCAGTTCGGCTTCCGGCAATTGCAGGTGCAGGCAGCGCTGCCAGCGATGCGGGACGAAGAGATGGACGACACCCTCATCCACAAACATGTCCAGATACGAGCACTGGTAACTGCGCCAACCGCTCTCCAGATTCGGCACGGCCGCATTGGCGAAGACGAATCGCGGTTCACTCCAAGTGTGCCCGTCGTCGGTGGACAGCGAAACCCACACCTCCGAACGGACCTTCATCCCCGGATTATCTCCCACCAAATTGACATAGTTGCGGTCGTGATGCCGGTTGTGGTGGAAGGCCGCCAGCGTCTTGCCGTCGGAGAGGTGGAAGAGCATCGGCGGAGCATCGGGATGCACCAGCGGCGTGGGCGCGGGTTGTTGCCAAGTTTTGCCGTCGTCTGTGCTGCGCGTGGCCCAGAGGTGACCTTCGCAGGTGCGGATCATCATGTAAACCTGTCCGCCGCCGAGGTTGATGGGACGCCCCTCATCCATGCGGTTGAACTGCGGCACGCACCAGCCGCCGTGACGCGGGTTTGGCCCGACCGTCCAAGTCTTGCCCTGATCCGCGCTCCGCAGCACATACTGGCGGGTCATCAGCGGTTTGTAGGACCAGTCGCCCTCGTGTGAACCCAGCAACCAGACGCCGGAGTCGGTCTCGCACATGCGCATGCACGACATGCCGCGAAACTCCGGATCGTTCTTCGGCCGAATGAGCCGCACCTCGCTCCAGTGATGCCCGTCGTCGTCGGAGTAGCGGTAACCGATCGGCGCGTTCTCATGTTGGCCGCTCTCGGCTTTATACAGTCCCCAGACCGGCTCGGTGCCGAAGGCGTAGATGCGCTTCGAACCTTTGGGAATCAGGGGAACGAAGCCATGCTGGTTGTAGTCGATGTCCCAGGCGACCGTCGGTCCCTGCCAGGTTCTTCCCTGGTCCTTGGACCGGTAAGCGACCATGTCGTTGACTTTCTTATAACCGGAGCCGCCGTAGGTGGCCATGCCGGTGGGGTTGTCCCGCGTATTGGTTGGAAACATCAGTAGGTAGTCGCCACCCGGGGTTTTCGCCGCGCGGGTATCCTCGACAAAGCCGGCACCGGCGTTGTGGATGACCTGGCCGGTGATGGCCGGGCTGGCCAGCACCAAGGCAAGCTTCTCATCCACCTTCAACCCGGCCGGGAGCCGGGCGAAACTCAACGTGCGGTGGCCAATGGTGGTTTCCTTCAATAGTTCAATTGCTGGGAGTTTGCGTTCGGCGGCGTGTAACGCGGCCAGCGGAGCGAGCAGCAGGACAACGGTGAAGACGACGAGTGTTTGCTGAGTTGCTCTCTTCATTGGAAGATTCTCCGTCTCACTTCGACAGGCAGGCATACGGTTCTTGGCATCCAGGCGACTCGCCGCCCCCCATTATAATCGCGCAAGACGCCGTGTCACAAATGGTTGGTCTTCCGGGAAGTCTGCCAAGCCCGGCCTAGCACGTAGACACCGGCGCGCAACGATTCCCAAATTGCCATCTCGGAAATCAAAATGCCGAGAACTGGGGTTTATGGGAATCGCCGGATGACGAGTTAACCCCCTAACGGATAGGGACCTCATCTCTGCCGTAGAACAGAGCCTTGTGCGCGTCGGTGGCGCACACCGACGCAAGTTGGCAGTTTGCGTTTGCCTGCGGAGGTGGGGCACACCTCCGCGCGCAAGGAAATACACCGCCATCCCCCCGAGTGACAGAAAAGACTACCTCTGGCGTGGCGAATTGGCCGCCAAGTGACCCGGTTTTTCTTGACATCTGTTGCCGCGGCCCCGGTCCTCAGCCGTCGCTCCAGGCCCTCATCGCCCTCAGAGCCACCAGAAGCACCGTGCCGGGCTACGAAAAGGCAGACAAACGATGCGGGCGTCCAACATGCCGTTGTTATTGTCCCGGAAAGAATCCTCCTGGAACGAGGTAGCAGGAAGAACCTGTAAAGCACCTTGGCAGTTTTCAACCCCGACCGCGACATTGGCCTCGCGTCGCCTGCAGGCAGGCAGTACGCCACCAAGGTCAACCCAACGTCGACAGGCCCCACACGGGGCAACGTCGGCGGCCACGTGGGCTTTCCCGAGCAAGGGGCCGCCTCGTGATCCGCCCACGGGCATGGCCTGCCGGGGTTGGCATGGGGAAAGAAAGGCGACAGGCAGGAAACAATATGATCCAGTCGGTATCCAGTCGGGAGCCGACAAGCCTAACCAGGGAAGGAATGGCTGTGGAGCGTCAGCCGATCTGGCTACCGGCCAAGAAGATCACCAAAGGCGGTACATGGAAACAAAGCGAGAGCAGAAGGAGCCGGACGAAGCAAGATCATGAAAGGCAAGGAAGGAAGCACGAGCGGTCGTGGCCAAGATGACGTCGAAGCCTGCCAGGGCTGCTGCCGGCAAGAAGGAGGGTGGGAAACCAATCGAAGACGAGGTGCGGCCTACAGCATCTGAAATGCCGTAGCGTGCGTGCCGCTGATCAGCACGTCCTGCAAACACGCCGTGAGGAATCGACAAGAAGTGTGTCGGTCGGCTGGAAAGGAAACGGAGTCTACAGCCAGTACGAGACTTCGGCTCGTCATTTCGTCTCACCTGACGTCCCTTCAGCGTGATATGCTCGTTGTTTTTGCTGAGACGTCAGTGATGGGCTCGTTCCTCCCTCGACATTCTCGGTCTGGTCGCACGCCTGCCTCGTCGCGTTTCGGCGGCACGAACCTCTCGCCAATCAGTGTCGGGGTGCAGGACAGTTGCCAGGGTCACGCCGCCGACTGCACGCACCAGGGCTTCGTACTCGGCCTGCGTCGGCTGGGCGCCGGGGTTCCTCGTGCGGTGGAACTCTGCCGACCTGATCAGCCTGCCGACGTTGTGGGCGAGAATGATGGGGGCGAGGGCTGCTGCCCGCAACAGGGCGGGCCTGTCGGGGGACATGCCGGAGGCGACCTCCGCACAGGTTTCGACGATAACGGCCCCGCGGCGGGCTGCGTAGGCCCTTAGCTCGGCGATCTGCCGGTCGAGGCTCCTCTGGCGGGCCTGCGTGCGTCCCGATACACGGGCATGGAGCACCAGCGGCGTGCCGGGATGTATGACGTCGTCCGCGTGGCACGGCCTGTAAATGAATCGCGGCGGTTGTTGGCCCGCTTGCGATCCGCTTGTGTTTCCGCTAAACTGGTGTACAAGCATCGGAACCTCCTAATCAGGTTTTGATGCAAACGACACAATAGTCTTCGTCGTGTCGTCCTCCGAGAGCCAGGATTCGCCTCCTGGCTCTTGCCATTGGTATCTAAAACCCCTGCGGCCCGCCGAGACCTGACCGTCAGATGCGAGCCGCAGGGACATGATTTCGATGTGGACTGGTCAGGTCTCGCCATGCTTGCACTATAACAAGTTCCCCCTGAGTTTCTCCGAGCGATTTTTCTGCTCTTTTCTTCTCCCTTTTTGCTTTCTGTAGACGGTCCCGGCGGGGGCACCGGCAGCCATTAATCGTTCAAGTCTTCGTCCTCCCGGTGTGGCTCATAGTGGATGTTGCAACACGCGGCGATGTCGACGGAGAACCTGCCGTACTTCTTGATCCAGGCTCGGACCGTCGACGGGGCGAGCCTCGTCCCGCGTGCGATTCTGGATACTGGCACGCCACGCTCATGCAGCATGAAGACCAGCGGCATCTTGGTGACGGCCTGGACGAGATAGGGTGTCCGCGGTCCGGAGGTTTGGGGCAGGCGCAGTTTCCTATCGCCGATCGGGATTCTCTCCCGGCAGAGGCCGTCGTGCCGACGCAGCCGGCGGCTGGACACTGTCGTACCGGCGCCGTCGGAGAGCTGCTCGTGGATCAGGCGGGCATGTTGTGTACTACTCATAAATCTTTTCCTTTCTACGGGCTGCCAGTCGCTCGGCGGCACCGGCGGGGGCACGGACAGGTGGATCGGCGGTGTCAGGGGTGCATACCGATCCTAAGACGGGAGAGGTGAAATTTGCCAGCCTTCACGATCTGCGGCGGACGTTCGGCACCCGGTGGGCGAAGCGGGTGAAGACGCCGGTCTTGATGCGGCTTATGCGCCACGAAAGCATCACAACTACGATGGGGTACTACGTCGACCTAGATTGCGACGAGATTGCCGAAGACCTTTGGCAATCGAGTGCCGTTTCAGTACCGTTGGCCCCGTCCGGGGAGGATGGCGGGGGCCGCCGAAACGACACAACCCTTTACTAAGTAAAGGGTTGCGTAAGAGCCAGCGAGGGGAGTTGAACCCCTAACCCCCGCATTACGAATGCGGTGCTCTGCCGATTGAAGCTACGCTGGCAAAGACGGAACGCAACATTTTAACAGCCGCCGCACGCCGATGCAATGCAGTGGTTGGCATTTCGACGTGTCCGGCCCCGTTTGGCCGCGCCTTCCGGCCGCGCCCCGACAGGCGACCGGTAGCTCTTCCGGCCGGCATCAGCCCGGGAGGAGCGATCGCACCCACTCGGCCGCGAAGGCATCCAGGGACGGCTCCACCGGGCGGCGATAATCCAGGGCGTAGTCGTAGCCCGCGCGGTCGTAGGTCGTCGTGAAGGCCGCTTGCAGGTCCAGGGGCACGTCCGGGTCGTCGCCCGAGAGGGGCACGGGAACCACCGGCAGCCGGTCCCGCAGCGTCCAGGCGTAAACCTCGACCTGCGGCAGCCGTTCGGTCCGACAGAGGAAGGCATAGAAATCGGCCGGCGCAAGCGGCTCTCGCGTCGGCAGCCGTTGCCCGCCCCGCAACAGGTCGATCTCCACAAGGTGGGCCAGCGTGTGGAAGTCCTGTCACCGCTGCCCCTCGATAAAGGGATCCATTCCGGGAAACGGACTGGCCATCGGGCATTCTCCGAGAAAGTGCCGCAACCCACCCCCCTATTATACAATAGGGCGGCAACGGAGGCAGCCCGGCCGAAGGAATGTCAGGAACTCGGCGGCCCGGCGGTCGGCAGCCTGATGGCGGAGGTGACGCCGCGCCCGGTGGATGCCGGTTGAGCGTTCACATCGCTGTAGGCCGAAGGGGACAGTCCCATTTTCGCTTCGCGAAAATCGGGACAGTCCCCCGTGAACGGTTACGCCGCTCAGGGGGAGGGGGGCTTGCCTTCGATCTCGGCCACGGTCTTTTCGGCGGCGGCACGGACGTCGGGGTCCGCGTCTTTGGCGGCGGCCTGGAGGGTCGGCAGGAACTCGCCGCCGAACGGGCCGAGCTTGCCGAGGGCCTTGGCAGCCGCCTCTCGCCGCAGCTTGTCGTTGTGCCGCAAGGCCATGGCCAGCGCGGGCACGCCGTCCTTGGCCCGCAGCCCCATCCCCCCCAGCGTCGTAGCCGCGGCGGCCGCCGCGACCTCATCGTCGCCCAAGAGCAGCACACGGCAGAGCTCGCGCACCTCGGGATCGGCTTCGAGCATCTTTTCGCGTGCGATTTCGGGGAGTCTCACCTGGCGGATCGCGACTAGCGCCGCCTGCTGGACCGAGACGTCCGGGTCCTGCTGCGATGCCTTCTCCAGAGCGGGCGCGGCCTTCTCGGCGGCGGGGCCGATCCGCCCGAGCGCCTCGATCGCGCGGCGGCGGGTGAAGGCGTCGGGCGCACTCAAGATCGCGGCAACTGCCGGGACGGCGGTCTTGGCCTTGGCGCCGAGGTTGCCGATGGCCGCCAGGGCAATCCACCGGACCCAGCGGTTCTCGTCGCCCAGCGCGGCCACGAGCCCATCGAGGGCACCCGCGGCGGTGGCCCCCATTTCCTGGAGCACACTGGCTGCCCCGATCCGGACGTCGGCGTTGGGCCAGCGGAGGGCCTGGATGAGACTGGCGACGGTGTTGCCGTCGGCGGCAGCCAGGGCGCGGACGGCCCCCGAGATGATCAACGGCTTGCCCGTTGCCGCGTCCTCCACCGTGATTCGATCGAGGATCGCCGCGACTGCGTGGGGCCCCGCCGCCACGATCTTGCCGGCCGTCTCCTGGCGTTGCGCCTCGGTGCCGGTTTGTAATCCACGGGTCCACGCGGTCAACACGGCCGGGTGGATCACGGGATATCGCCCTACCAAGGGCCTGAGGCTCCGCGCCAGCAGAACGGCGCCGATCAGGGCAACCAGGAAAACGACAGTGCCTGCCAGCCACCAGACAGCCCGCTGGAGCCCGCCCTCTTCCGGCTCGCCGGCCTCCCGGGCGAGCGGATCGAAGGGCAGCACGATCCGATCGCCGGCTGCCCAAGGGGGCGAGACCTGCGGCGGCGCCTGGACCTCGCCCTGGGGCGCGGGGGAGACCCGTGCGGCGCAGGCCGGGCACAGCACGGCCTGACCCGGCAACTCAGGTCTTGCAATCGAGGACCCGCAACGCGGACAAATCGATCCGGCCACTGTAGGGATTGGGGATGGGGGATTGGGGATTGGGGATTGGGGATTGGGGATTGGGGA
>JBEKCP010000439.1:0-5140 GCA_050014815.1 Thermoguttaceae bacterium
CCTCCAACACACGCCCTGCTGCCCCTCCAGAGGGGGAAGAAACGACGATGTAGTGACCAACAGAAAATTCAACCCTTGCGCCACAAGGACTTACAACGAGACCTGTCAAACATGGGCTAGGGCATCCGGCGATTTTTTGGCGGGGGCCGTTGCTTTTCTCGCCGCAATGCCCCATGATCATGTTCGTGTGGTCTTATTGTGCATGTTGCGGAAACTACTTCAAAAGGTCCAGGGATTATGAGCAAGAAGACGACCCGTCGTGATTTCATTAAGAGTGCGACCGTGGTGGCCGGGGCGGCCGCGGGATCGCAATTCCTCGGAGCGCCCTTTGTGCTGGCTGAGCCGGCGCCCAGCGAGAAATTGAGGGTGGCCGTGGTCGGCAGCGGCGGCATGGGAGGCTACAGTTTCGGATGCGCCCTCGGCGAGCGGTTCGTGGCGATCTGCGACGTCGATGAGAAGACCATCGCCGGCGGCATGAAGAAGTTCAGCGACAAGCAGGAGAAGGGCCAGCCCGCCCCGAAAGTCTACTACGACTACCGCAAGATGCTCGACGAGTGTCACAAAGACCTCGACGTGGTGTTGATCGCCACGCCCGACCACAACCATGCCCCGGCGGCGATCCGCTCGATCAACCTGGGCAAGGCCACCTTCTGCCAGAAACCGCTGGCGCACAACATCCGCGAATGCCGCGTCCTGGCCCAGGCGGCGAAGAAGAACAAGGTGCTCACGCAGTTGGGCAACCAGGGGCACTGCGGCGAAGGCTACCGCCGCCTGGTCGAATTGATCTGGGGCGGGGCGATCGGCAACGTCACCGAGACGCACAGCATCTTCAACCGCGACTTCGGCGGCTCCGGCGGCATCCCCAACGGAAAACCCGTGCCGCCGGGACTGCACTGGGACGAGTGGCTGGGGCCGGCGCCGTACCGCGAATACCACGACGGCCTGCACCCGTTCAACTGGCGCAACTGGCGGCAGTTCGGCACGGGCACGCTGGGCGACATGGCCTGCCACGTCATGGACGGCGTGTACTGGGCGCTCCGGTTGCAAGAGGCCAAGGCGTACAGCATCGAGTGCCTGTCGCAGGCGGGCGGCAGCGAAGAGATGTTCCCGCAAAGCAACGTCCTCAAGTTCGAGTACCCCGCCCGCGGCGACATGCCCCCGGTCAAGGTCTTCACCTACGACAACAAGGGCCAGAAGTCCCAGATCATCAGGGACGTGGAGAAGCTGGCCCACCGCGAGATCAACGACGGCACCGTCTACGTCGGCGAGAAGGGGTACATGCTCACCGACACCTACGGCGGAGGCGTGCGCATCCTGCCCGAGAGCAGGCAAAAGGAGTTCACCCTGCCCGACAAGACCCTGCCGCGGGCCCACGGCGGTCCGATCGAGGACCTCTTCTGGGCAATGAAGAACAACGGCACCCCGTGCTCGGCGTTCCCCGACTACTCCGGCCCGCTGACCGAATGGATTCTCACCGGGCAGTTGGCGATGTTTGCCGGTCCGGGCAAGAAGGTCGAATGGGACGTGGCCGCCATGAAGTGTACGAACCTCGACGACGTGAACAAGTACGTCAAGCGCACCTACCGCAAGGGCTGGGAAGTCTGAACGCTTGTAAGAAGATAGCTTGCTGAAACTCAGATGAGGGTGGCACGTCCCTGACCGTCCTCGTAGTAGATAACCCGGGTGCCGAAATTGTCGAACGAGAACTTGATCTCGCGCAGGTCGGAAAGGGCCGCGCGGAGCCGGTCTTGATGTTGCACGTCGCAATACAGCAGGAGGAACCCGCACCCGCCGGCGCCCAGGAGCTTTCCGCCGGTCGCCCCGTTCTGCATGGCCCGGTCATAGCAGGCGTCGATCCATTCGGTGGAGATTTGGCTGGAGAGCTGCTTTTTCAACAGCCAGTTTTCATGGAGGATGGGCCCCATGTCGTCCAAGCAGCCCTTGGCCAGGCTTTCGCGAAGCTGCCGAGCGAGTTCGACCATCCGCATCAGGCCCTCGAACTTCTTGCGGTCGCGGAGGACGGCCGACTGCTGGTCGGCAAGAATGTCATGGGCCGACCGGGCCCCGCCAAGGTAGAACGCGAGCAGGTTCTGAGCCAACCTGGACCGCTGACTGGGCGGCATGATTACCGGTTCCACCTGGACCGACTCGTCGGGATAGAAGGTAATCAGGTTCAATCCGCCATACGCCGCCGCATACATGTCCTGTTTGCCGATGGGGTCTTTGAGAATATCGATCTCGATCTCGCATGCCTTGCGGGCCAGCAATTCTTTGGAAGCAAATTGACCGGTGTAGGCATACAAGGCGTGGAGCAAGCCCACCGTAAACGAGGAGGACGATCCGAGGCCGGTCCCCGCGGGGATATCGGCGATGGAGTTGATGTCCACGCCTTCAGTCCCAAACTGCCCCAGCGCCACCCGCACAATGGGGTGCTGAATATGGGCAATGCTGTTGACCAACTCGGTGCGAGAGTACTTGACCTGGATCCGATCATCGAAATAGGGGTGGATCAGGATGTACATGTACTTGTCGATAGTTGTGCTCAAGACGCACCCCGGGCACTTGGAGTAGAAGCTGCGGAGGTCGCTGCCTCCACCGGCAAAGCTGATTCGGAACGGCGTGCGGGTGCCTATCATTGACGACTCCTCAATTCTTGCCCAGCATCTTGCGCACGGCGATTCGCACGGATTGCGTCGAATCGTAGGTGGGCTGGAACCCCAGGCCGCTGATCTTTCCGCTGTCGTACTGGAAGCAGGGCACATCCCCCTGCCACCCGCGGTTTCCGCTGCCGTACTCGACGGGAATGCCGGAAAGCCCCATTTCCTCGACCACGATTTCCGCGATCTGGCGGACGGACGTCAGCCCCGTGCCCGCCACGTGGTAGACCGCGTATCGCTCGTCGCGGGCCTTGTCCCACACGGTCAGGATCGCGCGGACGAGGTCCTTGACGTACAGATAGGGCTTGGTCTGCGATCCATCGCCCAGCACGCGCAGCCGGGCGGGGTCTTGTCGCAGGCGGTGTACGAAATCGTAGAGCACGCCGTGCGTCGACCGCTCGCCGACCACGTTGGGAAACCGCAGCACCCATGCCTGGAAGCCGAGCGTGTGGGCGAACACCGAGACGAACGCCTCGGCAGCCAGCTTCGATGCGCCGTAGAACGAAACCGGCTGCAAGGGGCCCGTCGTCTCCGCCAGGGCCTGCGGCGTATCCCCGAACACGGCCGAGCTGCTGGCCAGGAAGATGCGCTTGACGCCGTGCCGCACCATCGCCTCGAGCACTTCGGTGGTCGAAAGGAACGTCAGCCGCAGGTCCAGCGCGTGGTCTTCGCTGCCGCGGGCGATGTCCGAGTTTGCGGCCAGATGAAAGACCGCCTCGAAGCCCGCCCGGACAAACAGATCATCCAGGTCGTCGCGAACCAGGACGTCGATTTGGTCGAAATGGAAGTGCGGGGAGGACCGGCAGGGGGCCAGGTTCTCTTTCTTGCCCAGGTAGAGGTTATCGACACACCATACTTCGTCGCCGCGATCCAGCAGGGCCTCGCAGAGATGGCTGCCGATGAAGCCGGCCCCTCCGGTGATAAGGATTCGCATGGTGAGCTCGGCAGTGATCAGGGTATGTCAGGCATTCCAACTATAGTGTACTGCACTTTGGCGGGCCAACAAGGCAGCCGCTGACGGGGGACGGTCCGCTTCGGCGGGCCGAAAGCCGTTGCACCCCCACGGAGGTATGTTAGAATAAACCATTGAGAGTCTCGTCTGCCCCAGCGGGTGGGCCGCTGTTTTGCCGGACCTTTCCCCTCTTGGTTGGTGGACGGGGCGACCGTGCCGGGCTGCGAGGTCCGTAAACTTCCCGGAAGATGATCCAGGCGATGCCCAACCACGACGAAATCCCTGCCCCGCCCGGTGCAACCAAAGATTGCCCTGAAGTGGTTGTATCGATTGTAGTGCCCTCGCTGAACGAGGAGCTGACGATCGCGGAATTCGTCGATTGGTGCCAGGAGGGGCTGAGCCAGGCCGGCGTCAGCGGCGAGATCCTCATCATCGACAGCTCCACGGACCGCACGGCCGAGATCGCCGAGAGCAAGGGTGCCCGCGTCCTGCGCGTGCCCAAGCGGGGCCTGGGGCGCGCCTATATCGACGCCATCCCCCACATCCGCGGCAAGCACGTGATCATGGGCGACTGCGACCTGACCTACGACTTCCGCGGAATCAAGCAGTTCGTCGACGCGCTGGAGGCCGGCAACGAGTTCGTCATGGGCACGCGCATGAAGGGTTACATCGAAGACGGCGCCATGCCTCCCTTGCACCGCTACTTCGGCACCCCGCTGACTACCTGGATCCTCAACCGCATCTACGGGACGCGCTACTCCGACATCCACTGCGGGATGCGGGCCATGACCTTGGAGGCCCTGAAGAAGATCGATCTGCACTCCCAGTCGTGGGAGTACGCGTCGGAGATGGTCCTCAAGGCCGGCAAGCTGCGTTTGAAGACCGCCGAACTGCCGATCCGCTTCTACAAGGACCGCCCCGGCCGTTTCAGCCACATGAAGCGATCCGGCTGGCTCTCGCCATGGCGCGCAGGCTGGATCAACCTGCGGATCATGTTCCTTTACGCCCCCGATTTCTTCCTTTTGAAGCCAGGGCTGGCCATCTTCGCGCTGGGCCTGTTCCTCACGTTGCTTCTGGTCCGGGGACCGGTGCAACTGGGGCCGGTGGCCCTGAGCGAGCACTTCATGCTCTTGGGGGTGACGCTGGCGTCGGTCGGATACATGGCGGTTGGGCTGGGAATGTTCGCGCGGGTGTATCACGACTTCGACCCGCAGTACACCGCGGCAGTTCTGCGAAAGTGTTCCTACAACCGCGGAATGGTAGTGGCGGCGGTCCTGTCGGCTACAGGGCTGATTGCGGACGCCTGGCTACTGGTCAATTGGCTGACGAGCAGCCTGCGACTGCCGGGCTTTTCGTTTCCGGGCGTTGTAGGGCTCTTGTTGCTGATCTTGGGATTTCAGACCTTTGCGTTCACGCTGATCCTGCACATGGTGGGAACGAAGAGCCGCTAATCGGCCGGTCTTGAACGGCAGGTTCCACGGCATTGGCAGGTGTCCTACTGCTGCGACTTTATGGGCGATAGCGTCAACCC
>JBEKCP010000440.1:0-5140 GCA_050014815.1 Thermoguttaceae bacterium
TTGTTGGACGAGCCGGCCGGCGGCCTGGACGACGAGGCGGCCGCGCGACTGGTCTGCGTCCTCAGCGAGCTGCCCCACGCGATGATCGTCGTATCGCACGAGCGATCGTTCCGCGAGGCCGTCACCGAGTATACGCTCCGGCTTCACGACGGCCGGATCGAGACCGTTTAGCCCCGATTACTCGTGAACGTGTGCCACTGCTTGCTTGCAAGCAGTGAATGGACAACGATTTGCGTTTGCACTGCTTGCAAGCAAGCAGTGGCACACGTGGGTATCGCCAAACGGGCTCATTGCGGTGGGATCGCGGCGGCGATCCGCGTGGCGAGGTCCGCGGCCGTGACGCCGCGTACCAGGAACCGCTTCTGATGCGACGTTTCCCCCGCAACTAGCTCGAACTGCGATTTCCGAAGCCCCAACCGTTTGCTCAGAACCTCGACGATGGCCTGGTTCGCCTTGCCCTTCTCGGCGACCTGGGTCACGCAGACCTTCAGCGCGTCCCCCTGGAGGCCGCGGATCTCGTTGCGGCGGGCACCGGGCTGGGCCCGCACCAGTAAGATCGTTCCATTGCCGTGGGGTTGCATGTTGAGCATGAGATGCGAAGCCGCAATGCGAAGCCGCAAGCGGCCTTCCAATCGCTAATCCCTAATCCCTAATCCCTAATCCCTCGAAAATGGCCGAGCCGATCCGCACGATCGTTGCGCCTTCCTCGACGGCGGCCTCGAAGTCGCCGCTCATGCCCATCGACAGATCGTCCATCGCGGCGCCGGGGGGGCAGTTCTCGCGGAGTCGATCGCGGAGGCGACAAAGGGCGGCGAACTGCCGCCGGGCCGCATCGAGCCCCCCCTCCAGGCCCGCCATGCACATCAGCCCCCGGACTTCCAGGTTTTGCAACGCGGCCAGGCGCGGCACGAGCGGCTCGACCTCCTCGGGAGCAAGGCCGTGCTTGGCCGCCTCGCCCGAGACGTTGACCTCGATGAGTATGGGAATGCGGCGAGGCACCCTCACCCCCGGCCCCGCCCTCACCCCCGGGTACCCGCTCGCGGGTGCCTCTCCCAATGGGAGAGGGGAGAGAGCGGCATCGTCGATGGCGGCGGCCAACCGCAGGCTGTCGACCGAGTGGATGCAGCAGACCAGCGGCACGGTTCGCCGGACCTTGTTCCGTTGGAGATGGCCGATGAAATGCCAACGGATCGGCAGATCGGCCAGCGACTGGGCCCTTTCCCAAAGCTGCTGCGGCCGGTTCTCGCCCAGGTCGGTCGAGCCGGAGGCAACCAACGCGCGGATTTCCTCCAGCCCGACGGACTTGGTCACGACGACCAGCCGGACCTCGTCCGGCCGGCGGCCGGACCGGGCGGCGGCCGCGGCGATTCGGCCGCGGACCTCGGCCAGGTTCCCTCGAAGAACAACTTCCAGATTTCGAGAGGCCATCAGCGGCTCAACCCGTTACGTGTACCACGGCCTGCGTGGCGTTGGCCAGCAGGATGCAGGAGGCGTGCTGCCGCGAGAGCCGGACCAACTCGTCCGCGCTCTGGATCGGCACCATGTCGAGGTCCTCGACCAACGCGGGATCCAGCCGGCTGAGCAGAAAGACGTGCTGGCGATCCAAGGCGTGGGCGAGCTGGGCGGCGGGCAGGGCGTCGCTCGGGCAGTCGCGGCGGATCTGACGCATCGCCGCCTCGCGGGAGCGGGCGCCGAGCATGCGCTGGATGGCCGGGCCGGGCTGGGCGGCCAGATCGCAGCACAGGGCGATCGCGCCCCCCTCTTCGACGAGCCTGGCGGCAGCGTCCAGCGCCCGACCCAGGTTCTCCCACGTCTGCACCTGGGGGCCGCCCTCGATGGCCGCGACGACGAGGCTGGCGCGGCCGGCCACCGGGCAGGCCCAGGCGGCCTGATACAACTCGCGGCCGCGAGCGCGG
Source organism: Thermoguttaceae bacterium (assembly GCA_050014815.1). Classification (GTDB taxonomy): domain Bacteria; phylum Planctomycetota; class Planctomycetia; order Pirellulales; family Thermoguttaceae; genus JBEKCP01. The sequence continues at coordinate 1,917 of JBEKCP010000440.1, forward strand.
ACGGCGTCGCTTTGGCCCGCCAAAACGTGCAACACGCCGTCGCCGGCCGCCGGCACCAACTGCACCGTGAAATTGATCCCCAAGAGCCAGGCGACTTGTTCCACTTCAGCGACCAGGGCTCGATGGCGATCCGCGGCCCCCGGCAGGTCCAGCCGGCGGAACCGCGATTGGGTGCGATGATCGGAGAGCGCCGGGTACACCGAGCCGTGGACCCCGAAGTAGCCCGGCGTACGTTCCTCCTGAAGGCAACCGATCGGCAGCACCAGGTCGGCATCGGTCAGCAGGCGGTCGAGCAGGATCGGCTCCCCCTCGTCACTGGCCGCCAGGTAGGCCAGGGCCTGGCGGTTGCCCGGATCGTGGGTCGAGAGGCGGATTCGCCGAGCCACGTCGCGTTGGACGAGGCGGCAGGGATGGCCCAGGCCCGCCGCGACGTCGGCCTCGGTCCGCAGGACGGAGATGCCGTCGGGATCGACGCCGGCGGCCGTCAAGGCATGGATGACCGCGGCCGTAACTTCGTCGCCCCGCGGCAGTCCTTGCCCCAGCGCCACAACGATCCGGTCCCCGGCAGTCGTGCTCTGACGCAGGGGCGGATAGTCCAGCGGCTCTTCGAGCGCCGCGGCGATGGCCGCCGGCAGATCGGCCAGGGGAGTCCCCCGCGGTTGGCCGCTCAGGTGCGGACCCATGCCGTTGGCCGATTCGAATTGGACCGACGAGTCGGTGCCGTACCGCAGGACGGTCATTGCGAAAGACTGCGCAAGCAGGGTAATTGGGTGAAACTGCAAACGCTCCTCTTCTTCATTATCGACCGATTCCGAAGCCCGTCAAGAAGTCGAGCTTTACCCAACTGCCGGGTTCGCGAATAATGGACGCTTTGCTCTGGGTTCCCTCGTTCCCACGCTCCGCGTGGGAACGCACCCGATGGCCGCTCCCGCGGCCCTTCCTCGTGGGCACGCCCGCTTGGGGACGCAGAGCGTCCGCTCAGTGCGTTCCCACGGAGGACCGTGGGAACGAGGAAGAGAAATGTTCCACCTGTAGGATTCAAAAGATGTTTCCAAGCTTCCGCCGCGTGCTAGCGTGTCTTGCTCTCGCATCCCTCTTGGCATGGACCGGCTGCCGGAAAGCCGAATCTCCGGCCGCCGATCCACCGGCCGGGCCGGCAGGCGACTCGCAGGAGCGGAAGGCCCCGGAGAAACTCACCAGCGCCATGGCCGTGCTGGAGCGGATGGCGGAGGTCTACAAGAAGGCCTCCCGCTACGCCGACTTTGGGACGGTGCAGCTCCAGGCCCAGACGACCCGGGGCCCGATCGACTGGTCCGCTGACTACTCCGTCAAGCTGGTTCGTCCGAACAAGCTGCGGGTGAAGATCAACGAGGGGGAGATCGTGGCGGACGGGCAGAAATGGAACGCCTGGGTCCGCGGCCTGCCCGACCAGGTCGTCGTCCGCGACCCGCCGGTGCGGCTGGCGATGGAGCTCTTCTTCGCCGACAAGGTCCTTGCCCAAGAGCTCAGTCGGGGGCTGGACGGCCAACTTCCGCAGTTCCCTTTGTCGCCCCAACTGCCGTTGCTCTTGGCCGATAATCCGGTGCCGGGCCTGCTGGCGGGGGCGGAGGAGCCGGGGCTGGTCGAGCCGGGCAAGATCGGCGACGCCGAGTGCTACCGCGTGCAGGTCAAATCGTCCGAGGGCGTGACCGTCTTCTGGATCGACCGGGAGACCTTCGTGCTGCGGCGGTTGGTGTTTCCGGTGGCTACGCTATGGCAGCGTTTCGGAGGTGAGCAGCAGGTGCAGAGCCTGTCGCTGGTGGCTGATTTCGTGGGGGCCCAATTGGACGCCGCCGTGGACCCCAAGGCGTTTCAGTTCGAGGTCCCCCAGGGCACCCGGCAGGTCAGGATGTTCCAGCCGCCGGACATGTTCCAGTTCCTGGGCAAGCGGTTGCCCGACTTCAAGTTCATCGACGGCGAGGGCAAGCCGGTCACTCCCGGATCGCTAACCGGGAAGGTTGCCGTGCTGAACTTCTGGGACACGGGTTGCGAGCCCTGCCGTCTGCTCTTGCCGGAGCTTGAAAAGCTCTACCAGAAGGAGAAGGGCAACGACAAGCTGGCCTTCTTCGCCGTCAGCATGGACCCGAAGGAAGTCGAGAACAAGGCGGTCCAGGACGTCCTGAGCGGCCTGAAGGTGACGATGCCGCTGGTGCGCGATCCGGAGCAGCAGGCACTCACCGCGCTGCGGGTGTTCATCCCCACCACGCTGCTTATCCTGGGGACCGATGGCACGCTCCAGCAGTGCGAGGTAGACGACATGAAGGAATTCTTGGCCGCGCTGCCCGGCCGCTTGGAAAAACTGCTCTCCGGCGAGGACCTTTCCAAGGAGGCCGCGGCGCGGTATCAGGGCAAGATCCACGCGCAGGAAAAGGCGATAGACCGCGTGTTCCAGGGCAAGCTGGCCGAGGACCCCACGGAGCCCCAAACGCTCAAGCTCACGCGGTTGTGGAAGGCGGCCGAGGTGAAGAGCCCGGGCAATATCCTGGTCGTGCCGGGCGGGGGCCCCGCGCCGCGGATCTTCGTTATCGACGAGCTCAAGTCGATCGTGGAGCTGGGCACCGACGGCCGCGTGCTCGCCAGGCGCGGGCCGGACGCGCAGGGCGAGGTGATCTGCAATCTCCGCACGGCCATCGGCGGCGACGGCAAGCGGGTCTTTGCGGCCTTCGCGCTGAGCGGCCAGCAATTCTTCTCGTTCGACGAGAACTGGAAGCAGACCCTCGCGTTCCCCGACGAGACCATCAAGACGACGCACAAGGGCATCGCCGACGTGCAATTGGCCGATGCCGATGGCAGCGGCCAACTGAAGGCCTACGTCGGCTACTACGACGCCACCGGCATTCAGGCGGTTTCGCTGGCGGGCAAGCGGCTCTGGTCGAACCGCACGCTGCTGAGCGTCGTGCGGACCGCCCTCGCGCCCCCCGACGCCCAAGGCCGCCGGAGCATCTTGTGCGCCTGCCAGAGCGAAAACGGGGCCCTGGCCATACTGGACGCCGCCGGGAACCGGCAAGGCCAGATCGTGGTGAGCAATTGGCCGATCGGCTCGATCGTCGGCGCGGACCTCAAAGGCGATGGTGCGCCCGCTGGGCCGCCGCTCTGGGCCGCCCTGTCGGTGAACCCGGAGGGCCAGACGGTCATCCTGGGGATCTCGCTCAAGGGCGACGTGCTCTGGAACTACCCGCTCCCCA
>JBEKCP010000441.1:0-5136 GCA_050014815.1 Thermoguttaceae bacterium
GCCGAGGGCATCATCAATGAGCGTTACAGCATGGTCCGGCGGCGCGCGGACGGATCACCGGATTTCACCTGCATGGATCGCTATCTCGACCTCTGGCAGAAGGTGTGCGGACAACCGAAGAAATTGACGTTGTACCTGTGGTGTGTTCAGAGCAATCCGCAGGGATTGCCCAAGAACGTCGATGGGGCTGTCGAGAACTCGGTGAAGGTCACCCGCATCAATGCCGATGGCAAACTGGAGAACATCCCGGCGCCGTACTACGGAACGCCGACGGCGAGGGAGTTTTGGAAGCCGGTGTTTGACGGCATCCGCGAACGCTTGGCCAAACGCGGTTGGAAGGATACCGAGGTCTTGTTGAGTGAACCCTGGGACAATCAACCGCAGGCTGAGGTCGTGGCCTTTCTCAAAGACGTTGCACCAGGATGGCGTTGGCGCGTCTTTGCAGTCGGAGCCAATAACAATATTCCAATGCCCACGGCCGAGGGGAAACTACTCTTCCCCAACGGCATTGAAGTGGGTTGGTTGGAGGGATGCGGTCCGAATCTTGGTTGTGCCTGGGTTCCGATGAAACGGGTGTATCCCTATACCATCGGGCCCAGAGGCGCCAGTTTATGGTCTTGGGGTGATGCCCCGGCCCTGAGTGTGAGCAAAGGAGTCCAGGGTCTGAGTCAGATCGGTCTGGATTTTTGGGGACTTAAGGAGGAAAGAGGGAGAGGTTACTACAATCTGATCCGCAACCCTGGCTTCAACTGGCGCCAAGATCCACGCCGAGAGTTTTGGGCAAATGCGATCACGTTCCCTGGACCCAATGGCGCTGAGGCCACTGGATCCTATGAATGGTTGCACGAGGGCATGCAGTTGGCCGAGGCCTTTGTCCAGGTGCGCGACCACGACTCGCGACTGCCGGAAGATCTGCGGTTTCAGGCGACGGAGGCCGCAGAAACCTTTGATGCGCTTGTTCACTGTCGAATGCAGGTGCCCAGTGGAAGACAAGGGGGACCGTGGAATGCTGCCTTGCGTGAACTCTACCGGATGGCCGGCGTCTTGCAGACGACGACGCTGCCTCCCGCAACCGCGCCAGAACCGGCAAAACCAATTGCCTTTTACGCGCACGAAATCGGCGGATTGCGCCTGGTGGTGCCGCGCGATGGATATGCGTTGTCGGCAAAGGCCAGTCTCGCCGGCCCGCAACTGACCGGCATCAGCGCCACACCGCCGCAGTTGACCGGACCTGGCGGGGCGGTTTTGCCGGCAGAGGCGGTACAGGTGCGCTGGTTCAAAGACGAGAACACTTTCATACCCAAACCTATGGACGGGAAAAGGCAGGATATGGTCCTTCTGGTGCATGCGCCCAAAGATGCGACCCCAGGCGTGTATACTGGATCGTTGAAAGTTACTTGCCAAGGCTTTGAAGGAACACTGCCGATTCACCTGGAGATCATGCCCTATGTCATGCCTGCGCCGAAAGATTGGCCAATGCTGACGGGACTCATCCATTCGCCCGATGCCATTGCCCGCCAGTACAAGGCAGAACCTTGGTCGGACGATCACCTGAAATATATGGAGCCGTCGCTGCGCCTCCTGCGGGACATCGGTAGTGAATCGTGCCAGGTCTTTCTGATTGCCGATGGACTCTTGAACGAACGCTACAGCATGGTGCGTCGTCGTGCCGATGGAACGCCGGATTTCACCTGCATGGAGCGGTATCTCGATCTGTGGCAACGTGTCTGTGGGCAACCGAAGTACCTCACACTCTACACCTGGGATGGGAACCAATATAAGAGAGGCGCCCCTGCATATTCACCCGAGAATTCGGTCCTGGTTACGCGCATGAATGCCGACGGAAAACCGGAGAATGTTCGTGCTCCGTATTATGGCACACCAACGGCCAAGGCGTTTTGGCAACCCGTGTTCGATGGTATCCGCGAACGGTTGGCAAAACGCGGCTGGCAAAATACCAAGGTGGTCTTGGGGGTTCCGTGGGACGGTGAACCACAAGATGAGGTCATTGCCTTCTTAAAGGAGGTAGCGCCAGATTGGCGGTGGCGTGTCTACACCCATGGGTATGGCAAACCTCTCCCCAATACGGAAGGGAAACTCATCTTGGGTTGCGGTCTTGAGGTGGAATGGTTTGAGGGGGTCGGACCGGCGAGCCACCTGGGGAAGTGGCCAAACATGGTGAAAGGATTTCTCATGAAGCGCCTCTATCCATTTACCAGCGGTAATCGTGGCATATATCCTATAGGGAATCCCTCAACCGCATGGCGTGATGGCCCAACTCACGATCTGTTTTACGGCAGTCAGGGGATTAGCCAGATTGGTCTCGATTATTGGCTTAGCCTCAATTGTTGGACCGGACTCGGCGGTAATCCGCGTGACAACCTGGTCGAGAACATCACGACGCCCGGCCCCAATGGCGCCGAGCCGAGCCTGGGCTACGAATTGTTGCGCGAGGGCCTGCAAACAGCAGCGGTGTACAAGGAGACAAAAGACCGTTGCGCAGATTTGTCCAAGGAGGAGAAGACGAAAGCACTGGAAGCCGTCCAGACCTTTGAATCCATTATCGCAGGTCGTATGGCCTGGCAGGATCCGATCGCGACCAGCCAACGCCGCTGGAACGCTGCCGTGCGGGATCTCTACCAAATCGCCGGCAAAGTTCAGGCGGCTACCCCCAAAGGAGCAGTAATGCCATGACCGAACATCCGAAAGATCGACAACCCAAGTCCAAAAAAGGCGAACAGATGAACCCCAACCCCCAACCGAAAGAAAGAGAGCCCATGAACACCAACCATCACGAGAAGAGAGGATCGCACATGAACGCCCACCGCACTTTGGTCGCCGTCGCCCTGGCCCTCGTAACCCTGTCTGCGTCATTCGCCGCGGAGCCGGCCAAGATTCCTGAGGCCGGTATCACGGAGACGCCCACCGGGGCATACCAGATCGTTCGCATCACCTTAGCCAAGGGCAAGGATAGCGGCAAGGATCTGCCGCTGATACTCGGTCTGCGGAACGGCAAGCTTACCAATGTGTGGTATCTTGGAGGTGGACCTATGGCGAAAATGGGTGACACCCATGCCGATGAGTCCACCTTGCAGGTGAAGAACGACACGATTCAGGGGACCATCGCCGGTCGCGCCGCCTCACCGCAGTGGAATAACATCTATTTCCATGAGTTCACCATCGTCCTCGATGGCAAGGCTGTCGGTAAGACCTTGACCGGCACGTTCACGACGGTTTTCAAGGACAAAAAACTGACCGGCAATTTCCAAGGAACCATCGAAGACGAAGCCCAACTGGTCAAGGCCAACGCCTTTCCTCCGGGCAAGAATTGGCCCTGGTGGTATGGAGCCGGGTCGACCATTTGCGGGCCCGATTGTGGGGCCGCCATGATCGAGTCGCTGTACGACGCCAAACCGCTCTGGAAGAGCGAGGAGGCCATGCCCGGCATGTTCGGCAAAGGGCACTCGGGCGCCGATCACGCCATGGCCTTCGGTCCCGTTGGCGGATCCTCCAGCCCCGTCGTAGCCGAAGGCATGGTGTATCAGTTCTATTACCGGCCAACGGGGACGTATCCGGATGAGGCGAAGCGCAAGGAGGAAGCGGCCAAACTGACCTCCAACCCCGCGGGACAGCGCGCCTATGTTGATAATGACCGGCCCATGGCCGATGATGTCGTCGTCGGTCTGGACGCAGTCACGGGCAAGACCGTGTGGAAAACCATCTTCCCGGAACGCTCCAAATATACCCAGATACACAAATGGCGCGATTTCAACCCGACGCCCTTCGTGAGCGACGGGATCGTGTATGTGGTTGACTATGCCAATTATCTCTATGCTTTGGATGCCAAGAACGGGAAGGTACTCTGGGCACGAGCCGGCACGAAGGGCAGTTGGGGCGCCGGTGGCGTCGGCCCGGTCGTCAGCGAGGGCACGGTTCTACTCAATGGCGCCATCGCTCTGGACGCCAAGACGGGCAAGGAACTGTGGAAAGGCCCCGGCGGAAACACCATCTTGTGGCGTCACGGGGACCGGCAGTACTTCATCGTCAGTTCGTGGAATACGGGGGTGAGCTGCCTCGACCCCAAGACCGGCAAGGCGCTCTGGACGATCGATGACAAGAGACTTCTTGCATCCACTGCTGGAATGACGACGATGCTCATCGACGGCGACTACCTCGTGGGCATATTACAGAGTGAAGTGAAATCCGGTCCGAGTAAACCGGTTTGCTATCGCCTTTCATCCACAGGCGCCAAGCAGATATGGGTGGTCGATCAAAGCACAGATTATGGAGATGCTGTCGCTTTGAGTCACGGTCATTTATATGCGAACACGGGAAAGGAGATGGTCTGCATCCGACTCGAAGATGGAAAGGTCATGGGAAGATCATCACCCATAAGTCCGTCCACGACGCCGAGAACCATGATTGCCGACGGGCGCGTCTTTTTCAGCCCGGAGGGCCGACATGGCAACAGCAGTCTCTATATGTTATCGGACGACCCCGCCAATTTCAGACTTCTGAACGACAAGCTGTGGTCCCACGCTCACCCTACAGACTCGTCGTATGCTGGCGGACGGGTCGTTATACCGGTCGTTGACGGCCGGATCTTCTTCCGCGGTCACGATGGAGTTTACTGCTACGACCTGCGGAAGTCGGCAGGCACACCTGGTACTCCGGCGATTGAGCCGAAGAGCAAGTGAGAGATTGCTACGATCGAGAATCATCAAGAGAACGGACGACAACACGCATGAAGATCGCCTCCACCCTGGTCGCCGCCCTGGCCCTCGCGGGCCTGCCATCGGCGTTTGCCGCGGAACCGGCCAACACCCCTGCCACACTCGCCGCTGAAACCATAGAACTCGTACCTCGCCAACTGAATCTCATCGCGCCGCGCGATGGATATGCCTCGGGCTCGGCGGTGGTGCGTGGGCCGAAAATTGCGGGCGTTGCTGTTACCCCGCCGCGTCTGACCGGACCCGGCGGGGCGGTTCTGCCGCCCCAGGCCGTACAGGTGCGATGGCTCAGCGGCGACCAGTTCACGCCGTCGCCGGTGCCGGGTCAATACATGGAAGGCCGCGCAGTGCTTGGGCAGCAGGTGCATATCGTGCTGACCGTCCACGCGCCGAAGGCTGCCGCTGC